>JBGTEZ010000373.1:0-9705 GCA_041747535.1 Gemmatimonadaceae bacterium | reverse complement strand
GTCGAACGACTCGGCCTCTTCACGTGATCCGAGTCTGGAGGGGATGAGGTTCCAGTGCATCACCCGCAGCACCTTCTCCTTGAGCAGCGGATCGAAGTAGACGACCGGAATACCCTGGCGCGGATTCAGGTTGTAACGCGGTTTCCAGTCCGTCGGTACGAACCGGCTGGTGTAGCCGTAGACCTTCTCCACGATGCCATCGGGGTTGACGACCGTCGCGCGTCCGCACATGCCGGAACCTTACATCATGACCGAAGGGGGGCAAGCACCGACAAAACCGCAACTGAACGTGTGATCAGCGGGCAGCTGACTGAAGCTTGCAGCTTGCGGCTGCAATCGTCGTGACGATACCAGCACTGGCAAGGCACGAACAATCGCTTGCTCCGCGTGATCGCGACACGTCTCCACCGTAGTGAAGCTGTGTGCTCCGCGCCTGAATCTGAGAGCTGACCACACGTTCAGCTGTAGGGCCTACCACGCGCATGAAAAGCCGGCCTCTAGAAGCGCCACTCTCGAATGAGGAACGCCCCAAATACGCTCGTGGTAGCAATGCCCTGATCGCGGGCGAGCGTCGGCTCCTGAAGCAGGTAGCGCGTCTCCAGGCCCGTTTCCATGCGGTAGCCCTGCAGTCCGCCGAAGCGGTGCACGAGCTGGATGCCGGGGCGCTTGAGCGCGGCCGGGTCGAGCGGGGACTGGACGGCGAGGAAGGTGTGAGACCTGAGGTACTTCCCGAACTCGAACTGCGTCCCGCGCAGAAAGCCACCGACGTCGGTCTGCACATCGGCCGGAGTGATCGTGAACACATCGGCTCCGAGGGAGCGCGCCGCTTCACCGGCGACTTCGTCAGCGGCGACACCGAGCGCCACGCCGGCCAGCTGCTTGCTCGCCAGAGCGGCTCCGGCGCCCACCACGTTGTCACCACCGCTGCCACTGGTGAGGCCGGAGCCTTCCAGCGCCACGAGGGACGACGACGACTGACCGAACGCCAGGTAGCTGAGCAAATCGCTCTGCGGAATCGGCGGCTGGGCGTTGCTCGTCAGCGAGATATTCGGCGTGCGCAGCGTCCCGCCGATCAGGATCTGAATGTTGATCGCTTCGCGATTCGGCTGCTGCACCTCGTACTCGCCCGTCACCTGAAGCGTCGGATTGAGATCGGCGGAATTGATGAACGTCGCCGAGCCGCGCTTGATGTTGAACCTGCGGGTAAGAAACCGGTACTCGCCGCGCTCGCTGAGGAGCACGCCATCGAGAACAATGGATTCCTTGGCGCGATTGACGTGGACTCCGATGTCGGTGTCGGTGTAAACCTCGACGTTCGCCTCGCGCGACCGCACGAACACATCGCGGTCGACGCGGAGATTCACGTCCATGCGGAGGTTCGCAAAGAGCGGGTTCTGGCTCGGGAACAGCTCGCGATTCGCCATCACCGCCGTGTCGAGAACGCTGAACAGCGCCGGATCGTCGGTGCCGATCAGATTCTTGTTGTCGGAAGGCGGGATGTACAGGTACCCGTCGCGGATCCGCACGCTGCCAGTGGCGTGCGGGTCCGTGTACGGCCCAACCAGGGCCAGCTGGGCGCTCAGCTCGAGCTCTCCCCGGTGATTTTCGAGAACGAGCGCATCGTTCGCGACAAAGCGGAGGTCGAACGACGGCTCCCGCAGTGAGCCGATTCCCAGGCCTCCGGTGATCAGGAAGCGCCCATCCCTGCTGCGCCCCGCGATCGAATCGATGACGACGGTGTCGCGAAGCATACGGATGGAGGCTTCGATGTTCGTGACGTTGATCCCGATTGGAACGACGCGGGCGGCTCCGTCGTGCAGCGCAAACTGGCCGGACAACACCGGCCGATTGAGAGTGCCCGCAACCCGGAAGTTTCCGCTTGCCTGGCCACGAACGTTGCTCACGAAGTCGTTCAGCTGCGGTATCATGTCGAACGGCAGGCTGTCCGCATTGATGATGAGCGCGATCTCACGGTCGGTCGGAAAGCGCGACCCGGTCACCCCCGTTATCGCGAGGTTGATCGGGACCGATCCCTCGGCGATCAGGAATGGCGGCTTGCCGGCCCTCATCGCCTCAGCACGGCCCGAAAGCGTCTGGTTGGCGTACTCCACGTCTCCGTGCAGCTCGGGCGTCAGGGTGCCATTGTAGACGAGATCGGTGGCGCCGAAGGAGCCCTTGAAGCGCGGGTCGGAAAGCGTGCCGGTCCCGTGAACATTGAACGAGATCAGGCCACGCGCATTGATGTCGCTTTGAGTCAGCGCAATGACATCAGCGACGTTCAGGTTGTCGACGGCGATATCCAGATTCGCGCTGCCCTCATCAGGCACCAGCCCGTTCACGTAGATCCTGCCGGTTGGCCCGTTTCGCAGCTCGAGATTATTCACCTCGACGCCGGCACTTCCCCAGTGGAGCGAAGCCACCCGCGTGCTGGCCCATACGCTGGTATCGAACTGCAGCCGAAGATTGTTGAGCGTCAGCGAGTTCCGCAGCTTGTCGAGCGTGAACTCCGCGTTCGCCGCGTAGCTGCGCGCGTCATCCTGGTTGACGACGATCTCCGCGGTGCCATTCGGCTTCTGATACGTGAGCCTGGCGGAGACGCTGTCGAGGTCGAAGCCGAGCGCGCGAACTTCCCTGGCGTGGGTGTTGACGCTGACCTGTGACTGCGGCGTGCGCGCGTTGATCCAGGTGTAATCGGCCATGAAAGAGCCGACGGTGTTTCCGCGCGCGACAATGCTGGATCCCGACGCAGTTCCCTTCACGCTGAAGTTCCGGATATTCCCTGTCGCAACACCGTCCGCGCGCACTGAGCCCGATAGCTCGTTCATCCTGACGACCGTGGGAGTATCGACGACCGTGCGCGGCAGCGCTCGTCCCGTTACGGCGCGCTCGACCTCGGTCTCCCGCGCAATCCTGATCGAGTCGGCGCGCGCCTGCGCGACGCGGCGCGCGAGGATGCCAGGTCGTGGAGGAACGACGGCAGTGTCCCGTGACACCAGGCTCGCGACGCGGGCGAGCGAATCGATCGCGACGTGATAGGTGAGGCTGCCGCTCCGCCCGGGCGCAAGGCCGAAGGTCCCTCGCGCCTCGATGATTCCTTCGGGGATCTCGACGGCCAGCGTATCGAAGCTGGCAATGCCGTTCGCAATCGCGACCTTCACGTTCGCCCGGTCGATCGAAACGGTGTCATACGATGAGGCGCTGACGTCCGCCACCAGTGTCGCCTGCATCGTCGCCGGATCGAAGCCGCGGCCCCGCGCGCTCGCGACCGCGGTGATCGAAGTCGGCGGTGCCCGTGCAATAACGCCGCTGGCGTCGAACAGTCTGGTGGTGACATCGAGGTCGTAGCCCATCACTCTGCTGGCGAGATCCACCGATCCGCGCATGCCGAGGAATCCGCCGTCGGGGAAAGTCAGATCGGTGTTGACCGCCAGGTTGTTCCATGGTCCGCGCAGCCTCACCGGACCACTGGCGTTGCCGCGAAGCCCGAGGCTCGGCACGAAGCGACCGGCGATTGCGAGGGCGAGCGGCTCCATGCGCGCATCGATGTCCACCCAGAGAATCCCTTTCGTACGGATCGTTGCCCGCCCAATCGCGCGCGACCTGGCGCCGCGATCGACGTGGGTGACGTCTCCCACCGCCAGCATCTGCGTCGCGGTCGATCCGTTGAGGGTGGCAGTGCCGGTCAGCGTCCCGCCGATCGGAAACGCGGCCGACGACACGCGAGCGAGCTGCATCTGGAGCGGCAGCAGCCGCACGCGAAGGTTACGAGCGTTGAAGACGCCCTTGGCGAGGCCGAGAATTCCCACCGCTGCGACGCGGCTGCGCCCCGATCGCTCCTCGTCGAAAGTCACGTCGGCATCGACGCGGAGCGAACGCTCGCCGCCGTTGAACTCAGCGCGTCCCGCCAGCAATCCGTGACGCGGGAACTGGATCGGCAGGAGCTTCTGCAGCAGGCGCGTGGACAGCGAGCTGAAACGGAGATTCGCATCGCGATATGCAAGCGTATCGGTGACAGTGACCTCTATCCCTCCCTGGATCTTCGAGCCGGCGAGGTTCACATCCATGTTGCGTCCCTCGTAGATGCTCTTCGGTCCGACCCAGTGCAGCGCGAAGTCCAGCTCGCCCGATCCCTGCTCGGGCAGGTCGGGAAGCGCCCACCGCAGATCCCCGGGCCGTACCGGATCTGCGTGCAGCTGCAGGTGCAGATCCCCGTTCGTCATCAGGTAGCGACCGTCGCCGCTCAGGCGCGTGTTCGGCAGCGATGCCTTCGCGCCTCTCCACCAGATCGAATCTCCGGTGAACTCGAACCGCCCCGCGAGCGCGCGCACGTCGGCGACGGGAGGGTCGAACGGCTCCGCGATCATCCTGAGGGCGGCGACATCGGCGAGCCGCGTCCTGTAAGCCGGATCCTCGAGTCGCACCAGCGGCAGGAGCGCGTTGATCCGGTAGAACCGTGATTCCTTCTGGAAGCCGTTCGCGACTCTGATGACCTTGAGCCTGCCCTCAGGCCCGAGCGCGCGGCGCACCAGATCCTCCCGCTCGGCGCCCGTGAGCGTGGCGTCTGGCTCCCATGGAGACCGGATCGTGACGTCGCCGTCGAGTATGGTGGCGTTACTGAATCGGATCCACGTTCCCCATCCCGTCTTGCGCGGACCGGTGCTGGTGATCGTGTCGCGGGGGAAGATGCGGTCGAAGTTCCACTTTCCGTTCGGGCCCGGTTGTTTGTCGATGACTACCACGGGCCGCACAAAGCGTACTTCGGAAAACTCGATGCGCTTGCCGCGCAGGGTGCGGAGATCGTAGCGCGCCCAGATCTCATCCGCCTTGACGAAAGGGGCCTTCGCGCTGTCGGTGATCACGACGTCGTGCGCGGTGAATCCCTCGAGCAGATTGCCGGTGATCTTGCCGACTTGAACCAGCCCGTGACTGTTGTTCTGGAGAAGCGCGACGAGGCGGCTGCGGATCTGCTCTCTGCCCCAGTCGGAGTTGGTGAGGAGGTATGCGGCCCCAATCAGCAGCACGACGATGACGGCCAGCGCTGCGATCAACCGCACCCACCATCTACTCATTAGAAAGCTTCGCCGATGGACAGGTGAAGGACCATCCGGCTGAGAATGCCGCCGGCCGGCGAATAGACTCGGCGCTGCTGGAGTGTGACGAGGGTTTTCTGACCATTGACTTCGTTTTCGGTGACGACGGGCAGCGACTCTGTAGCACCCGGATTAAACCCTATATCGGCACGAATCGGTCCCACGGGTGACTTGTACCGCGCCCCGAACCCGGGCGTGATGGCCGACCGGCGGGTCGGGAGGTCCCCGATCCGGCTTCTCTGGACCAATCCTCCGTCCACGAACACTGCTCCAATCAGCTCCCTCCACACGGGGAATCGTGCCTCCACGCTCCCCTCGACCAGGAAGCTCCCCCCCAGCGGACGGGGATCGAAATCCCTGTCGGCCATGCCTCCAGCATTGGGATTGCAGGCCGTCACGTCCGCACCACTGGTGCAGGCAAGGTTGGTCGAGTCGTTTTTCTGAAGGACATCGATAGACACCGTCAGGACCCGCGGCCCGAGCTGATTCTCGCCGAATCCGCGAACCGAGTGCGAGCCGCCGGCGTAGAATCGCTTGCGCGGATGGAGAATCGTGTTCCCCAGCGTGGCCCCGACGCCCACTGCCTGCTGGGTGCTGCCAAGGGGTCTGACCCAGCCGATCTGGGCATGGGCGCCGATCACTCCGCGCTTTTTTACCGGATAGAAAGCGGCGACGTCGGCGGTCGCCCTGTTGTAGCGGAAATCCGAGAGAGTGAATCCCGATGCGTGCTCGACTCCGGCGTTTCCGCGCAGCCCGCGGTTCGGCGAAAACGGATCGTTGGTCCGGTCGATTGCCGCCGTCAGTGCCAGTGGCGAAAGCCGCTGGGCGCCGCGGAGTGCCTCGAGCGTGGCCTGCTCGCAGACACCGTAATTGAGACAGAAATACACATCGCCCGCATCGACCTTGCCGATCTCAAAGCGGTAGTTCGCGCTCACCGGCACTCTGTTCGTAACCTCGCGCGTGAATGTCAGGCTCGTGCCGTAGCCTTGGTCGATGTAGATGCCGGGAGCGCTGCGCCGATGGCTGAAAAGGCTCGCGGCGAGCTCGTTGTGCGGTGACCAGAACCACGGCTGCCTCAGGTCGATGCTGGCGTTGTACGTCGGGGAGAAGTAGCGCGCGCGATCGCTCGTCCGGACTTCGGATACGTTGCGGAAAATTCCGCGACCGTTGAGCGAGCTGGCGAACAGATTTCCCACCGCGGCCTGGACTTCGAGCCGGCGCGCTCCGCCCATGAAGTTGTAGTGCGCGAACCTGCCTTCGACCTGGAAGAAGTCGATCGTGTTGAAACCGGCACTGGCGCGCGCCTCGCGAGGAGGAGATTCCTGGACCGTCACGACGATGATTTTCGCCGAGTCGGGAGTGGCGATGTCCAGCGGCGGCCGAGGCTCGATCGCGGCGCGGCGGAACAGATTCGACTCGTAAAGCTTTCGCTGACTGCGCAGCAGATCGGAGCGGCGGAAGATGTCTCCGATCCTGAGTGTCAGGGAGCGCATGACGGTGCTGTCGCTCACGCCCGAGTTGCCATCGACGACAATGTCCTCGACGGTGGTGAGGTAGCGCGGATTCAGGGTGAAGCTCACGCTGGCGGTGCGCGATGCCGGATCGATGACGACGGACGTGTCGACTTCGGCGTCGGCGTAGCCCTTGTCCCAGAGGCTCTGAATGAGAAAAATCCGCGATGAGTCGAGCCTGATCAGATTCAGCGGGCCGTTGGCACCGATGACGACCCGTCTCTGAATTTCACGCGGAGTCAGGAGCTGCGTCGCCTGATTCACGATCACACTCGAGACCATGGTTGGCGGTCCTTCGCTGATCGTGAACGTGACGCCGACTTTGTTGGTTCCGCGATCCACGACCACCGTATCGACGGTCGCCTCGCGATAGCCACGCTTCCAGTAGAACACCTTGATGCGCAGCGGATCCCGCTGAAGCTCGTCGCGGTCGAGATACTTCTTCGTGTAGAAGTATTTCGCCTTGCTGATCCAGCAGAACGGCTTGAGGATGAAGCTGTTGCAGTAGGACGCCGTGGTATGGATGCTCCGCCGGAGCTCGGCTTCCTTCACCACCTTCACGCCCTTGAGCGTGAGATTCACGACCTCCGGATTGCTCGGCTCCTTCTCCTCCTGCGAGAAAAGAGCTTCCGGAGCGAGAAGCAGCGCGCCAGCGAGGACCAACCAGAAACGGGTCACCGGCGGCTGGATCCTAGAGGCCTTCCAGCAGGGCGTCGTTATTCGGCGTTGCCGCGATCCTCTTGATCAGCCATTCCATCGCCGAGCTGGATGGCATCTGCTGGAGGCCGCGGCGAAGCGTGTAGACGTGCTCGAGCTGATCGGGGCGGAACAACTTGTCTTCGCGCCGCGTGCCGCTGGTGGCGACATCGATCGCCGGGAAAATGCGCTTCTCGGATAGAGAGCGATCGAGCTTGATCTCGCAATTTCCGGTTCCCTTGAACTCCTCGAAGATCACGTCGTCCATCCGCGATCCGGTCTCGACGAGGGCGGTGGCGATGATGGTGAGCGATCCGCCGCCGTGCTCCGGTGCCACCGAGCGTGCCGAGCCGAAGAAGGCTTTCGGCTTGGCCATCGCGGATGAATCGAGTCCGCCGCTGAGGGTGCGGCCGGTGCCGCGCTCGACCGTGTTGTACGCGCGTGCCATGCGGGTGATGGAATCGAGCACGATCACTACATCCTGTCCGAGCTCCACCAGGCGACGCGCTCTCTCGAGCACCATCTCGGTGACATCGGTGTGGCGCACCGCCGGCATGTCGAAGCTGGACGCCACGACTTCGCCGTAGCCCCAGGTGATCATCTCGCTTACTTCTTCGGGACGCTCGTCCACGAGGAGGATGAGGAGCGCCGCCTGGGGGTGGTTGATCGCGACGCCCTCGACGATCGCCTGGAGGAGCATCGTTTTTCCGGCGCGTGCCGGAGCGACGATGAGCGCGCGCTGGCCGTATCCGATCGGCGCGATGAGATCGATCGCGCGCCGGGTAAGCTCGGGTCCGACCTTGGCTGGTCTGCCGGTCTCGAGCTTGAGCTTTCGCTCCGGGTACGACGCGATGAGCGAGCCGAAATCAGGGCGGCGCGCCGCCGCCGTTGGATCGGCGCCGTTGATCTGCTGGATGTCGACGACGACTATACGATTGCGGTGATCGTGACCGGTGGTCGCGAGCACGTGGTCGCCGCGGCGAAGCATGTGTTGCCGTGAAACCTGGGTCGGAACGTAGGCATCACCTGCTTCGGCGAGATAGCTGTTCGCCGCTCTCCGCACGAATCCGCCTTCGCGCTGCGGATCGAACCAGCCAGTGGTCTCGCCGTCAGGAATTACGGGAGCGAGCGGGGCGCGCGACTGTGCCTGGCCACCCTGGCCCTGATCCGGTCGCGGCGCGTTCTGCTGCCGTTGCGGCCGGCCTCGTCCGCGTTGATTGCGCGAGCGGCGGCCATTGTTGTTGTTGTGACGGTTGTCGCGGTCACGCGGCGGACCGGGCTGCCGCTCTCGATTGCCTTCTCGTCCCTGACTCATCGGCTGCTGGTCGTACTGCTGATTCTGAGATGGGGGAGGAGCTTCCGAAGCGGGCGAGGAAGGACCGTCGTCGGCGGACGGATTCGCGGGCGACGGGAGTGCCGGCGAGTTCATGTTGTCGCGCGCATCAGGAATCTGGGCGGCGTCGGGTGCGGGTATTGAGGGATCCATTGGCTCCAGATACGGATCGACATCTCCGTACGATTCGGGAGAAGTGGGTTGATTGCCGGACGGACGGGGCCGGCGGCCGCGACGAAATGGACGTCGGCGTTCGCTCATGCAGTTGTGGTGTGGCTGGAGAAGAAAAGTGCTGCTTGAATGGCTCACGGGGACCGCGGGGAAAACTCACGCGAATACCGGAACCCGACTCTGTTCGAAAGGCGCGCCGCTAAGGACTGCGCTCGTGCAAGAATGGTACTATCAGACGCCGCAAATGTCCAGCAATCGGGTGAATGGTAGGGGGGTGCGCGCGTATTGTCCAGCGACGGGGTGCCGGTACCTTTCGCGTATGTCAGAGTCGTTGATCGATCCACTCCCCGGCCTCGAGCGGGCCGTAGCCGAGCGTCCCGACGATGCGAAAGCGATCGTGGCGCTCGCCAATCATTACTGGCTGATCGGGGCCGGACCGGAGGCAGTCGGAGATCTCGCGTCACGCGCAATCGCGGCCGATCCGGATAACCGCGCCGCGTGGCACCTGTGGGCGCTGGCCGAGTCGAATCCGCGCGAGCGCGTGTCCCGCTGGCAACAAGTGGCGCAACGCTTCCCACAGGACGACCTCGCGAAAGCAAACCTCGCCGATAACGCCGCGAGTCTCGCCGGGGCAGAACACGACTACGATGCCGTGGATCTTGCAATCGTTACCTACGAGGCGTTGCTCGCAACCGCGCAGCAACCGGATCAACGAGCCGCGCTCGAAAAGGCCATACGCACGCTCAAAGGTTGGAAGTTTTGAGTTTCTCTCGGGTGCGCGCGCCGGCTGGCATCTCCGTATTGGGGAGGTGAGGATGTCCTCTTCGGCGCTACGCTCGCTCGGGCGGAGCCCCTAACTACGCTCTCTCGCTCCGCTCGGTCGCGGGTCTCCTTGGTCGCTCGC
>JBGTEZ010000372.1:0-4379 GCA_041747535.1 Gemmatimonadaceae bacterium | reverse complement strand
CCACCGGGACCACCACCGGCACCGGGCCCGCCGGGACCCGCACCCATCCTGATCACCGGCGCGCCGCCAAACGCTCCGCCGAACATTGCCGACATGTTGCCGCTCGCGCGCGCGGCCTCGAATGCTTTCCTGGTGGAGTCGATGAACGCGACCTTGCCCTCGTCAGACAGGCGCTCCCACTCGAACGGAATCTTCGCGGAGGAAGTGATCGCCTTGTCGGGCGTGATCCAGTCGACGTGATAGTCGCGGCCGCGTATCAGGGCGACGGTTCCGTCGGGAAGAATTCCCCAGTCGTCGATCACCGGGAGAGGATTCACGGTCGGCATGACGCGAATGCCATCACCGTCGCGCGTCACGTTCATCTGGATCTTTGGCGTCTTGAAGAAGGCGAGCGTGTCGAGCTTGCGGGTCGCGAGATCGACCCGAACCAGCGGAGCCGAGTCGGGAATGACCGGCGGACTGAAATTCGCCATCGGCCCTCCGGCCGTCGGCGCTCCTCCCCGCGATCCCGGGCCGCCAAACGCCATCCTCGGCGGCGCGCGATAAATGAGCCGCCCCTGGGGATCGAATCCGGGAGTGCCGAACGGGCCGCCGACGAGAAAGTTCGCATCGCTCGCCCTCGGCGCCGACATCACGCGGGCGATCTTTCCGTTTGGATCCACCACCAGCATCGAGAGCGAAGCCGGATCGACGAACAGTGTGGTGTCACCACGGTAGGCGATCAATCCGCCCGCCCGCGAGCCATACGCATTCGCGGTGGCGCTCGTGGTGTCGGCGACGACAGTGAAGGTCCTGAGCGTCGAATCGAACAGCAGCACCCGGCGCGCGATGATGTCGTTCACGAGCACCCGGCCGTCGGAGAGCTGACGTATCGCCGAGACCGCGCCGAGCTTTTCGCTGGTCGTCGTGACGACGGGGCCGAGCTGGCGCACGGCAGGAAGCTGCTGCGCCCTCACCTGACCGCCAATGGCGAGAACGAGCGCTGCAACTGCGGGGATGAGTGAAAGTCTCATAATGATTGGACTCGATTAGGATGGCTGTTCATCGGTGAGCTGCAAATCATTGGCGGATGATGATGGTTTGGGTTCCACCGCCGCCGGTCGGCCCGCCTGCCGGCATCATCATGCCGCCACCGGGGAACATCATCATTGTCCCCGCGCCACCGGAAGTGCCGGATCGGATCGCCGCGAGGTATCGGGTGTCGAGAAAACTCGCGACGTTTGCGGGCAGGCTGCGGCGTTGCTCCGGGGTGAGCAGCCGCTTGATGTCGGGCGCGAGCCTGATCAGCAAGTCGACCGAAGCTTCACGTGCGTGCTTGTAGCGGCGGTACGCCTCGTCGTGACTGTAGATGTCGGGAAGCGATGCGAAGTAACTCACCACCGGCGACCAGATCGAGTCGAGGCGCACCACGTAACCGCGGTTCATCGTGGCGATGCTGTCGGCCTGCATTCCGGAAAGCTCGAGCGTGTCACTCTGACGCAGGATCACCGCCATGGGATTGGTGATGCCTCCGGTGCCGTACATCGCTCTCAGCATCGGCTCGGGCGTCTTCGCACCACGTCTGCCACGCCCGCGATCCAGCTGCTGGGTCAGCAGCTGCCGCTCGCGAGTTGGACCGAGATCGAATCTCATCATCGCCGTGACCGTCACCGGATTTCTCACCGGCGCGAACGCCGGACGGGTCGAGCCGAAGCGCTCGTTCACTTCGTAACGGTACCTGCGCTCCACCGGATCGAAGCCGCGCACGGCGAGCAGCGTCGGATCGGGGAACGAGAACTGTCCCCATCCTTTCAGCTTCGAGTCGTCGTGGAACAACATGTCGGCAGCGCCGAGTGGGTTGGAGATCTGAAAGGTGAGCGTCGCGCGCTGCGGTAGGCGGAACTTGATCGGATTGAGCGCCAGGCTGAGTGTCGCCTGAGAAGTCCACGGACCCTGACAGGAATTTCGCGCGGCGAGCAGGCCGAGCTGTTTCTCGAGGCAGCTGCGGACTTTATCCGAAGCATTGGCGAGAAGGTTTTGCATCGAGGACGCGAGCGCCGGATCGGTGGTCTCCGCCGGATTGAAGATGAAGGCGCGATCATTCGAGTACCCGTCACCGTTGACGTCACCCGAGATGATCGGAGTGTACGGCGTGCCCGAGCGGAAGCTGCCGAACCAGTTCACCCTTACGGCATCGAAGAAGTTGTAGCCGAGACTGTAGCTGATCTGGTGGCGTGAGTCGAACTGAGCGCGCGCCCATTCGACGTCGAGCGGATTGCCGGCCGTGCTGGTGAACCCGCGCACCTTCTCCTTCACGTTCGAGAGAACGTACCCGACGCCCCAGCTGTAGTTGCTGCTGAAATTGGCCGGATAGAGTCGAAAGCTGAGTTGACGACTCTCCGATTCCAGGTCGGATCGCAGCTCGGTCACGCGCGAGTAGAGCTGCGACACCCGCGCATCACGCGATGCGATCGCGCCCGTGGCCGGGACGATGCTCGTCGTCTGCACGAATACCGGCCTGTTGGTCTCGTCGGGAAGACTGAAGCGAACGGTGGGATTGAAGTTGAGATCCATGATCCCGGGCTGGCTCACGTTCCGTGAATACGTCGCCTCCACCTGCGCGCCGAAGCGGTTGCCGAGGATCGGACCGCTCCAGTTGAGATTCGACCGGAGACTGCGTGGTGCGGTATAATCCCGCGCGAAAAACGTGACGTTGGGAACGCTGCTCCCGAAAATGCTCCCGTCGGCGCACTGCGACGGAACGCTGCCCGGATCGGCCACGTAGCCGTTCCAGTCCGGAACCGGCGTGGCTACTCCGGCGCAGAGAAGCTGCTGCAGCGATCCGGGCAGTCCGGTGTTGTCGATCGCCTGCCCAACGAGGCTGGTCCCAGGTGTGCTCTGGAACATCCCGATGCCGCCCCTGACGACGGCCCTTGGTCCGCGCATCGCTCCCATGAATCCGGCAATCTGCGGCGCGGTGCCGTAGCTCCACGAGAAGCCGGCGCGCGGGCTGAGATAGATGTGGTTCGGCAGGTCGTCGTTCCGTCTTCCGAACAGCTGCTCGATCCCGGGATTCTCCTGGGGCGCAGTGGCGAATCTGTTCCCGTCGACACGGACCCCGTACTGGATCTGAAGATTGTCGGTGCGGCGGTACGAGTCGCCAAGTGAAACCGCGCCAATCAGCTGGCTCCCGCTCCGGACGCGCGGCGACAGCTGCCGGCTGAACGATGCGGGCCGGCCCGCCTCGAGGTCGGCGAGCGAGTTGTAGCTGAACGACCCGAAGAGATTGGTCTGCTGATCCTGGTTGAAAGCGTCGCGGCGGATCTCGCTGGTGAACTTGATGCGATGCCTGTTGCTGCCGCTGAACCACGAAAGCTGATTCGAGAACTCGGCGCCGGAGTTCGTCTGGCTGGTGTTCATGCTGGGACTGCCGCCGAACGCGATCGACTTGAGCCCCGTCGAGCCATCGTCGAAGATCGACGTAATGCGCACCGTCCCGCTCGGCATCTCGAGATAGGGCGTCGAGTAGTTGCGCGACCGCGTTACACCGCCCGACGTTTCGCTCAGAATTCCGATGCCGAGATAGCTGCTGTGCCGGCCCTGAAGTCCGGCGTTCCAGTTGGTTCTGTCGCCGCTGTGGGCGGGGAACTCGCTGGTGAGAGCGCTTGCCGGGGTCGAATTGTTCCAGCTTCCGTTGAAGGACAGGTTGAGCGACTGCCCGGTGGACGAGGACGATGGAGCAACATCGATTGCCCCGAACAGCGATCCCTGCCTCGTCTGACGGTTGTCGGGAAGCGTTCCTGCCACCGTTGGGACGCCATATTGCTGGAGGATCGCGAGGAGCCGCGCAACCGAGTCCGCCGCGACGCCCGACGTCTGGAGCCCGATCGCATCGGTGTTGAGCAATGTGCGCAGATCGTTCGCCCTTCGTCCGAGCTGGTACGCGAAATTGTAGAACGACTGATCCTGCCTGATGGGCCCGGAGACGAGTCCGCCCACGGATACGTTGCTGTATTGCTGGCCGAGCGAGCGCGCGGCGCGATCGGTCCACTGCATCTGCGGAGCGTCGAGATTGAGGCTCATGGTGCGCGTGATGAAGTTCGAGCCGGGGCGCCCGCGAATGTTGAACTGCGCGCCGCTGAATCCGCCGCGCGATACATCGTACGGGGTCGTAACGAGCGAGCTGGAAACGGCGGCGTCGCGGGGAATGTTCGAGCCGCCGAATTGCATCCCGTTGAGCGTGGTGCTGTTCTGGTCGGGCGAAAGTCCGAGCACCGAGAACCCGGCCGGATCACCGTCGGCGCCGGGCACGAGCTGCACTCCAGGGAGCGACGCCGCCATCGCGGCGATATCGCCCTGCTGATCCGCGGGCAGCGCGCTGTTGTCCACCGGTCGCTCGC
>JBGTEZ010000371.1:0-24842 GCA_041747535.1 Gemmatimonadaceae bacterium | reverse complement strand
GCCGAGATGGCGAGACGAATGGTATCGCCGGAATCGCACGTCTCGTCGACAATGAGCACTCGCTTTCCCTTCACTTCCTGCGGCGCGCTGCCGAAGATGGTTGGCCTCTCACGCTCGCGGGCCGCCTTGTAGCGCCGGCTGACGATGATCGAATGGAATTCGCGGCTCAGGATGGCGGCGATGACGGCACCCGGAATCACACCGGCGGTGGCGATGCCGACGACGAGCTCCGGGTCGTAGGCGCGGGCGACCTTGAGCGCCAAGCCGCGCGACAATTCACCAAAGAACGGCCAATCGATTTCGAGCACGCCTTTGGTGGCGTCAACCGTGTGTTTGCGCGGTGACATTTCGCTCTCAAATTGTTTGGTGAAAAGCAGTTAGAGTTAAGCTAGCCTTAGCACATCTCAGAGGGTAGATTCGACCGAATGTCGCTCTGGGACCGCCTCACCGGCGGCAAGCCGAAACCGCAAGCCGGGAACCTCGACTACCTGAACGAGGCTCTCGCGCTCGAACGCCAAGGCGATTACGACGCCGCCCTGACGTCCTACCGGCTCGCCCTCCGGCAGACGCCGAACAATCACAAGGTCCTCCAGAACATGGCGATCGCGTACTCCAAGCTCGGACAGATGGACGAAGCGATTCGCATGTATCGCCGGGCGCTCGCCATCGAGCCGAATTTGTCCGGCGCGCATTATGGACTGGCATTCCTGCTCCTTCGCCGCGGCGAGGTCGCCGATGCGGCGCACCATCTCGAGTCGTTCCTGATGGATCCACCACACAGCGCCGAGTCCGAGCGCTGGGTGAAGCACGCGCAGAAGACTCTCGACGAGATCAAGAGCGCCGGCCCGCCTCCGCCCGCGCCCGCCAATCAACGCCTGAAGACCAACGAGTACCCGGGGATTCTCGAATAGATGGGAGCGGTACTCGCTGTCGTAAGCCAGAAGGGAGGAGTTGGCAAAACCACAACCGCAGTAAATCTCGCCGCCGCTTTCGCGCGGCGCGGGATGAAGACGTTGCTGATCGATGTCGATCCGCAGGGCTCGGTCCGCTACGGTGCCGGGCTGCACCGCGGACATTCCACCGCCGGCTTCGCCGATTACCTGAACGGCGGAAGCAATCTTCGCGACATCATCCTCCCCACCAATCTGCCCTGGCTGCGCGTGATCCTCGCCGGCTCCGTCGCCGACGAAGCCGATCACGCCGTTTACCAGCAGCTGATCCGCGAGACCGACGTGCTTCACGATCTGTTGAGCATGGCGGAGCAGCGCTGCCAGGTCGTCGTCGTTGACACGCCGCCGGGCCTGGGATCGATCACCAGGAAAGTCCTCGGCGCCAGCGAGCACGTGATCATCCCGCTCCAGTGTGAGCCGCTTGCGCTCCAGACGACGCCGCAAATCCTGCGGGGAATCCAGGACATCGTCACGATCAACGAGCGGCTGACCCTCGACGGAATCCTGCTGACCATGTACGAGCCGAACAATCCGGCCAGCGACAGGGTAGTGGATTACGTGAGGAAGCACCTTCCGGCCAACATCGTGTTCGATACGATGATTCCGCGCACAGTGGCCACCGCCGACGCGTTCGCGGCGGGACAGCCAGTCGTGGTCCGTAACCCGGCTGATCCCGCATCGCAGGCTTATGTGAACCTCGCCACGCTTCTCGCCGACCGCCTGGCATGAGACGAAGGGTCATCGTGGTGGGTGCCGCGCTCGCGGCGGTCCTCGGGACGGCATGCGTGAAAATCAGCGACAACTCCGACGCCGTTCTCTCGCTTGAGTTCGATCCGCTTTCTTCCCCGTCGGTAGTGGTCGGCGACAGCCTGCGGGATACCACCGGGACCCTCGCCGCTCCGATCGTGCGCGCGTTCAACTATCGTGGGGAGGAGATCGTGTCCCCGCCGATCCGCTTCCACGCGCCCGATCCCGGGATCTCGATCGACAGCATTACGGGGGTGATCAGCGGCGACAGTCTGCGCACGACGCCGGTCCGCGTCGTCGCGTCGGTGGGGTCCCTCCAGGCGCTTCAGCGCCTCGACATCACGCTGCGGCCCGATGCCGTGTCCGCTCTCTATGGGCGCGACACCCTCGCTTATTCGCTGGTCGACAGCACCGTCAACGTTTCCAAGCCATTGACGGTGAAGCTGATACATGGGCTACCCCCGTTGGACAGCGCGGTGCGGTCATACGTGATAAGTTTTGCGGTCGTTCCGCTCGGTGATCCGCTGCGTGCCGAGCTGGTGAACGGCGGGAAGATCTCCACCATCGACACGACGGATGCCAGCGGCGTGGCCGGACGAGCGGTCAAGGTCCGTCCGCTGTATCTCAGTGGTGCCGTCGATTCGGTGATAGTGAACGCGACGGTTAAGTACAGGGGCACACCCATCAGCGGCAGCCCGGTGAGGCTGGTGCTGGTGTTGACGCCCCCCGGCTAGAACACCTTTCGAGGAGACGGTGATGGAAACCAGAGGTGGACCGCGTCCCGCACCGGGAACGCTGACGCAGCTCTTTTTCGATGCCGTCGCAAAGTTCAACCGCCCCGACGCGCTGCAAGTGAAAGTGGGCGGAGCCTACCGGCCCATTTCGCACAGTGACGTCGCGACACGCGTGCGCCACGCTGCGCGGGGGATGATCGGACTTGGCGCGAAGCGCGGCGACCGGGTCGCCATTCTTTCCGAGAACCGGCCCGAGTGGGCAATCGCGGATTACGCCTGCCTCAGCGCCGGCTTCGCCGATGTTCCCGTCTACCCGACGCTACCCGCCGACCAGATCGCCTACATCCTCAAGGACTCGGGCGCGGTCGGTATGTTCGTCTCCAATCGCGATCAGGCCGAGAAGATCAGGGAGATCCGCGGCCGGGTGCCGGGCCTGCAGTGGGTGATCAGCTTCGACGAGCTCGGCCCGCTGGCGGACATGTCGATCGCGACGCTCGAGAGCCGCGGAGCCGGCGGCGAGACAAAACAGACGATCGAACGCTTTCGCGCCGAGGCCCTGAGCGTCAAGCCCGACGACCTGGCGACCCTGATCTATACCTCCGGCACCACTGGCGAGCCGAAGGGCGTGATGCTGACCCACGACAACATCTACTCGAATGTCATGGCGGCGATGAAGGCGATCCCCTTCGACGGGCGCGACGTCGGGCTCAGCTTTCTCCCGCTCTCGCACATCTTCGAGCGAATGGCCGGCCACTACCTGATGTTCGCAACCGGCACGTCGATCGCCTACGCGGAGTCCATCGATACCGTTCCCATCAATCTCGCCGAGGTTCGGCCGACGCTCGTGCTGTCGGTGCCGCGGCTCTACGAGAAGATGTATGCGCGCATCCTCGAGACCGCGCTCACGGGGAGCTTCCTGAAGCGGCGTATCTTCTTCTGGGCAAAGGGCGTCGCGGAGCGATGGGCGGACGAGAAGCTTGCCGGACGCGAGCCGAAGGGAGGGCTGGCGAGGCAATACGGGATAGCGCAGAAGCTCGTCTTCTCGAAGCTCAAGACTCGCACCGGCGGCCGACTTCGCTACTTCGTCTCCGGAGGCGCTCCGCTTTCCTCTGACATCAACAAGTTCTTATACGCGGCCGGGCTGACCATTCTCGAGGGATACGGGTTGACCGAAACGTCACCCGTGATCGCGGTGAACACGCCGGAGAATTTTCGCATCGGCACCGTCGGTAAGGCGATCGATGGCGTGGAAGTAAAGATCGCTTCCGATGGAGAGATCCTGACGAGGGGCCCGCACGTCATGAAGGGCTACTACAACAAGCCCGACGCGACGCGTGAAGTCATGGATCCCGATGGCTGGTTCCATACTGGCGACATCGGCGAGCTCAGCGACGGCTTCCTCGCCATTACCGACCGCAAGAAGGACATCATCGTCACCGCGGGCGGCAAGAACATCGCTCCCCAGCCGCTCGAGAACAAAGTCAAGTCGAACAAGTACGTCGCGCAAGCGGTGATGCTGGGCGACAAGCGGAAATTTCCATCGATGCTCATCGTCCCGAACTTCGACCAGCTCGAAAAATGGGCGATGAAGCGGAACATCATCTGGACCGACCGGGCGCAGCTGCTGAGAATGCCGACGATCCAGGCCAAGATGGAGAAGGAAGTCGCCGAGGAGCTCGCGGGGGCCGCACACTTCGAGCTGCCGAAGAAGATCGGGCTGCTGGAGAGCGACTTCTCGATCGAGCGCGGAGAGCTGACTCCCACGCTCAAGGTGAAGCGGCGCGCGATCGACAAGCACTACAAGACGCTTATCGACTCGCTCTACGAAGGAGGATAATTCAGGTTAGCTGGCCCCCCGGTTTGCGAACTGATCAGAGCGCAGTCACAACCAGCCATCGGTGAATCCCGCCTTGCGGAGACCCTCGACAATGAAAGGACACTTCTTCATCAATTCCCAGAGAAATCCCGTGCGGTAGTTCTCGATCATCATCACTATCGGCCCCTGATCGAGCCCGTAATAACCCTTGGAGATCCAACCTCGTTTTTTCTGATCGTCGACCTCGAAAGTCGGATTAAAGCTGCACTTGAAGCCGTACTTGCTGGTCATTTCGGGGTATACATCGCTGAAGTGCTGAAGCGCCGGCAAGACAATCTCGGGCGCGAAGGGCAGCGACGCGGCTGCTGCCCATGGCGCGATGGTGCCATCGTCCGGACCGTAAGGGATGCCGCGCGCCTTGTAGTCGAAAAAGCGGCGCTCGACGTTTCCGATCTTCAAACGGGTTGGACCGGGACCATCGCTCGCGGTGACGCCCCAGCAATGCTCGTTGTACCCTTTGCAAGCCAACGGATTACGGATCGCGTATCGCTGTTGCACGTACGTGGCGCGCCGGCTGTTCTCGAAATAGTCAATCCCTTTCCCGCGCAAGAATTCGTCCTGAATCCCGCGAAAGTCGATCCACAGGTGTGAAAGCTGATGAATGAAAAGTGGGCCCGCGTACAGGAATTCGTAGCCGTAGAGTTTTTTCCAGCGGTAGGTTCGCGTCTGCGCCTTGTAGCTCGCGGCACGGATTGGATGCGACGGGGAAGCGAGCGCGAGCACATAGAGGATCAGCGCCTCGTTGTAGCCTTCCCAGCGGTAGGGCAGAAATCCGCGTTCCGGCTTCCACCCCATCGAGACGGTTTCTCCCGCGTTGAGCGCCCACTGCCAGTCGGCCCGGGCGTAGAGCTCGTCCGCGAGCGAGCGTATTTCGCGCTCCTCGGGCGTGTCCCCATCAAAATAGGTAGCCGAGGTCAGAATTCCGGCGAGCAGGAACGTCGAATCAATCGTTGATAGCTCTGACTTCCATGCGCGCCGGCCGGTGTCCATGTGGAGAAAGTGGTAGTAGAAGCCTTTGTTACCGGTCGCACCCGGCTCTTCACTCTGCTCACTGTCCCTGAAGAATCGAAGCGTCGTTAGTGTGCGCTCGATGGCTTCGGCACGCGTGATAAAGCCGCGCTCGACGCCGATGGTGTAGGCCGTCAGCGCGAAGCCGATCGCCGTAATGCTGGCGTGCGAATCCGGGCGCGTGTTGTCCGGGACCATCCCGTTGGCACGATTGCTCTCTTTCAGGAAATATTCGAAAGTGTCCCGTTGGAGTTTGTCCAACGCTTCCTCGCTCATCGCCGCTACCATGCAGGATCCGAATCCCTCATCTCGCGGTGGAGGCGCAGAGGCCGGCCCCGATCAAGCCGGTCATGTCGTTCAGAATCACGCGCACTGGCACCGCTTCGAGCAAAGGCCTCATTCGACCTTTTGCAGTGAACGCTTCCATGAATGCCGGACCCTTCAGCTTGTCGATGATCCTGGGGGCAATGCCTCCGCCCAGAAAGACTCCGCCCGTCGCTTTGACTTTCAGTGCCAGGTTGCCAGCCTCCGCCCCGTAGACAGACACCAGCACGTCGAGCGCCCGCACGCAAAGCTCGGATTTTCCCTCGAGCGCCGAACGCGTAATCACCGCAGCAGGATCGGCATCCTGCATTTCGTCGGCGAGCCAGGCCGGTTCCTCGCCTCGCCCCGTGTCGCGGAGAAACGCGTAGATGTTCCGCAACCCCGGCCCTGAAACCACTCGCTCGTAACTGACGTGCTGAAACCGCTGTATCAGGTAACGAAGCAGCTCTATCTCCAACTCATTGCGTGGAGCAAAATCCGCGTGACCCCCTTCGCTGGCGAAGGGGCGACGCATCGTCCCTTCGAAGTGCAGTCCGGCCTCGCCCAGTCCGGTACCGGCAGAAATAATGGCGCTATTGCCTTCCGGTTCCGGTGCGCCTTCATTTATTACCGCGAAGTCTTTTGCCTCGAGCGCGACAAGACCAAATGCGGTGGCTTCGAGGTCATTGATAAGCGTGACCCCGTCAAAACCGAAGAGAGTCGCCAATTGATCCGCATCCACGACCCAGGGCAGATTTGATGGCTTGCTCCTTCGGTTGCGTATTGGCCCGGCGACGCCGAAACACGCGCGCCTGATCGTCGGAGCGCGTTCTCCCAGAAACTGCCGCACGATCTCGTCGAGACTCTTGTGCTCGCGGCTGGCGAACGTTTGCACCCCGGTTAGCCGAGGCCCCTCGGCCACCGTTTCCGATAAAGCGAGCCGGGTGTTGGTACCGCCGATGTCACCGGCAAGGATCATCGCCATCTGCGCCCCGCGCCACTCAGCTTGGCTCCGGTTATCGGAACCAGACAGAGTGTGACGTAGCCAACAGGAATCATTCTGGGCCTCGGCCGTTGTTCTTCATGGACACCGAATGAGCGAAAACGATCGTTACATCTTCATGTCTTTCATCATGTCGTGCCGCATACCGAGCATGTCGCGGATGTGTTTCGCATGGTCCTTGGCCAGCCGGTCCACCTCGGCGCCGTTCGCCGACGCCATCCGCCTCATGTCGGTTCTCATCTGAGCGACCGCGTCATTCCACTTCCGGGGCGGCGTCATCTTCTCCATCCGCATCATCTTCTCGCAGTCCGCGATCAGCTCGTTGGCGATCGACCGGTCCTGGGAAACCAGCGCCTTCAGCTCGGCGCCACTCGCGCTCTCCAGCCGTTTGAGATAATTCTCGACGCGCTCGGCGAGGGTGTCCGCGTGCATTCCCGCCATGCCGCCTTGTGTCATCGGCCCCGACATCATACCCGTACCCGCTGCGGCCGCCGACGGGGAGGGTGTCGCCACGACCGCCGAGTCCGTTGCCGTGCGATCGCCTTTGGAGCATGCAAAGAGAGTAGTGGCCAGAGCGATACCAGCCGCGATTCGAGAGATCATAGTTTTCTCCTGTTAGCGTTCACTTCGAGCGAGACCGGACGGCAGCGCTCATCGTACAATCCCGCAATAGAGATCGAGCAGGTTCCCAATTGCTGCGTGATCCCTGATCCAGCCGAATAGAAACGAGCCCAACCCGACTTTGGTTTCCCCGATTGCACAGTTGAGCACGTGGACGGCAGAATCGTGCGAGATTGCCCATCGGGAAAACCATCTTGCCTCCTCCCTTCTGTAAAGGAGAGTCCGACACCATCCGCGCATCACGCTGGTTCCGCCCTTCTAAGACATCTACGCGTTGAACCCTTCGCCGCGTGTGAGGCTGGCCCCCGGTTTGCGACGTGATCAGAACATGCGGACGGCTAGCCGAAGAGGGTGGTCTGGGACGATTTTAATCGCTGGTGCGTTCGGTCTACTGACGTGGCTGGAGACGAGGAAAAGTCTTCGTGACCGGATGGAACCAAAAGGCAGGCGCCTCGCCCGGAATCTGGGAGTCGCGGGCGTAAGCGCGGCGGCTCTGCAGATCGCGGAGCGGCCTGTCTCAGTTCCGCTTGCGCGCCTGGTGGAGCGCCGTCGTCTGGGAATTCTGCAGCGATTCCAACTGCCCGTATGGTTGGAGACAACACTGGCGGTGCTGCTTCTCGACTACACGCTCTACCTCTGGCACGTACTGGAGCATCGCCTGCCCGCTCTCTGGCGATTCCATGCCGTCCATCATGTCGATCTGGAGCTGGATGCTTCGACCGCTCTCCGCTTCCACTTCGGCGAGCTGGTTGCGTCCATCCCCTGGCGCGCCGCACAGATCACGATAATCGGTGTGACGCCACGCTCGCTCAGGATCTATCAGCTGCTGCTGATGTTGTCGGTGATGTTTCACCACTCCAACGTGCGGCTTCCGGCGGCAGTGGAGAGATGGCTCAGCCGCTTCATCATGACGCCGCGGCTTCACGGCATCCATCACTCGGTGGTGAGCGACGAAGTCAACTCCAACTGGTCGAGCGGTCTCACCATTTGGGATCGTCTGCACCGGACTTTGCGGGTCAACGCGTCACAAGCGGAAGTGATCATCGGCCTCCCTAAGATCCGCGACCCCGAGGAGGTAACCCTGCCAAAGGTTCTGAAGATGCCCTTCGAGAGGAATATCATGGAGGAAGTGGGCTGAAATGAAAGCAGTCGTTGTTTTCGACTTCATCGCCCGCGGGGCGACGATCCCCAGCTGATTTTATGGATCGCATCGACCGGCCTCACCCTGTCCTGCCACCCTCCGTCGTAGTCGGTGTCCTACTGGTCACCCTTGCTGTCGTTGCCATTGCTATGTCAGGCTTGGGAACGCGGTGGGGGTGGTGGAATTTCCGCACCGGCTTCGTCGTGTTGAAGTGGGGCGCGTATGCGGCCATTGCCGCAGCACTCGTCACGATTCTCGCCGCTTTGCTGACTGGAGGCACAGATCGGCGCCGGAGTCTCGCGGCCGCCGCGGCGATCGCGGTGATCGCGCTCGGAGTGGCATCTGTTCCGTGGCGTTTCTCGCGCGCGGCGCGCGCTGTCCCGCCAATTCATGACATCACGACCGACTTCGACAACCCGCCGGACTTCGTCGTACTGCGTGGCCAGCGCGCGGGCGCGAGCAACGCCATCGATTACGGAGGCCCCACTGTCGCGGCGCAACAGCGGGCTGGTTATCCGGACCTGGCCCCCGTAGTGCTCAGGCTACCGCCCGCCCAGGCTCTCGAGCGCGCCGCTGAGGTTGCGACGCACCTCGGTTGGAAAATCGCGGCCACGGACACTGCCGCCGGCCGTATCGAGGCCACCGACCGCACCCGATGGTTCGGCTTTACCGACGATATAGTCGTGCGTATTAGCCCTGCGGCGGGAGGATCGCGCGTGGACATCCGATCGGTCTCACGTGTAGGAAAAAGCGATGTAGGAACGAACGCACGGAGGGTTCGCGCTTTCCTCAGCCGCCTGCGAAGCCGAGCATAGGCGAATTACCTTGCGCTAGCTGCGGCCTTGTGAGGCCGGGTCAGCGCGTGCCCGGTCGACGTAACGGCTTTTTTCATCCCGTCATCAGACATTGTTTCCTCTCTAGAGTCTAGTTACCGATTCGCTTCCCGTGAGCCGGCTCGCCGGTAGGCGCCAGGCAAAGAAGAGAAGAATCGGTCGTATTGGTCACATCGCTGGTCTGTCAGGGTCTGCTGTCCCCCCATGCGGAATCGCGAAGCGAAGCGTTTGCGTCAGGGGCGCTGACAGCTGCTGCTTGAACGCCGTTGCCTGCTGAGCGTAAGTATTTCTTGCGTCCTGAACCGTGCGTGTGCCCCTCACGATATCGTTCGCCAGGTTGAGAGCGAGAATGTTCATTTCTTCCTTATCGCATCTCGCCGACATCTCCCCTTTGGTGCGCTCGACGATTACGCTGCCATCGTACGCAGCCAGCTCGTCGAATTTCCCCGCCGGCACGCGGTAGTCTATGAACTGCTGCAACAGATCGGTGTGGGGCATCGGGAATGAGTGGGGGATCTCGTCGCGGTAGAGAATCGTGCGCTTCCAGGGACCGTTGTTGTGCCACACCAGCATGGTGGGCGTCACTTCGCTGGGAGGGCCGTATTTGGAGATTGTGGCGCGCGCCACTTCCTGGGGCTTGGCGGGCCAGCCGCTTATAACGTCGCTGACCGCGGTCGCCGATCGTATTCCTGGCCCGCCGCCAACCGTCACTCCTGGCGATGCGCACGCGCCAATAAGCGTCACAGCTAGCAAGAGGGGAATTAGCAACTGACGCAAAGCCTTCTCGCGAGGTTCAAGCATTTCGTTCTCCTGGATGCAGGTGTTGGGGATTTCGGCCTCTGCATTTCGCAGGCCGACTGTTGATGTCGAGAGCACCAGATCCGGCATAAAATTAGTACTGTTGCTGTTATTTGCCCCGAGATTTGCGATAGGCTCGTTTTGAAAACCACACGGTGCGCTTGCCCTGCACCCTCGACGGGAGATCACGATCAAGCGCCAAACTGAGATATGCAATGCCATCCGCCAGCGCATACTCAGCGGAATCCATCTCGGCGCGATGTCGCGCGGAACACGCCTGCCAAGCGTGCGCGATCTGGCCGACGAGTTCGGCGTTACACCAAGGACGGTTATGGCGGCTTACCGCGAGCTCGAGCGTGAAGGACATGTCGAGCTGCGTCTCCGATCGGGAATTTACGTCACCACGACCGGACCAGCCGATCACATCTCGACCGGTCAGCTCGCCGGGTGGGTGATTGACGTGCTCGTCAAGGGACTCATACGGAACGTTCGACCGGTGGATGTTCCGGAACGTGTCCGGGAATGCCTCTCGACTGTGAAATTGCGCGCCGCCTGCATAGCTGATAACCAGGACCAGATCCACACGCTTTGCTGCGAGCTGCGCGAGGATTACGGTTTCGATACGAAAGCAGTGGAGTTGGACTTGCTATCGCGCCGAAGTCCACGTGCCGATGCCGATCTCAGAACCGCTGACCTTCTCGTCACCACCGCCCTGCACGCTTCCGTTGTCCAGCGTGTTGCGCAACGTCTGAAGAAACCGCGCATCGTTGTATCGCTCCGCCCCGAGATAACGCGCCGTATCAGACGATCGCTGGAAGAGGGAGTGGTTTATTTTCTGGCGACGGATCCCCGCTTTGGGGATACGGTAAGACGGATATTCGAGCCTTACGGTCATGCCGACAATCTTCGCACTCTGATCGTGGGTAGGGATCCCCTGGATCAGATCCCGCCGGATGCGCCGGTGCATCTCATGCGCACCACTCACGAGAAGCTTGGCGGAAAGCTCAAGGGTCTGCGTCTGATCTACACACCGAGAGTCTTTGCAATCGATTCGGCGCGCGAGCTGCTCACTTTTATCGTGCGGGCCAACATGGCTGAATCCGGCCGCCATCGGCATGGCAACTAACGTCAGCGTCGAACAACGGCGGTTACTCATCTTCCCCCAAGAGGTAGGTGCAACGTGAGGCCGAACGACGAAAACGGAAAGCTTCCCGCCACGGAGCGTCCGTTCCGCGTGCTCATCATCTCCGGATCTGATCGGCGACAGTACAACTGCCCCGGTGTCGATTCCAAATCCCGGACCTTGATGCTGCGGATGGCCGATCTGCTTCCCCAGGAGTGGGAGATCGACTACGAGGATCTCGGAAATATCTACGCCCGCGCACGCATTCAGAGCTGCAACGCATGTGTGTCCACGTCAATGGCGCTCTGTGTCTGGCCGTGCAACTGCTATGAGCCGCGCGATCGGAAGGAGCCCGATTTGATGTGGGATCTCGATCTGTACTCACGCCTCGACCTGGCAGATGCCTGGGCGATCATCGGCCCCGTGAACTGGTACGGTCCGACGAGCAATCTCAAGCTGATGTTCGATCGCCTCGTGTGCATAAACGGAGGAAATCCGCGCGAGGACCTCATTGAGCACAAGAATCCGGAGCTGGCGATGGCGCTCGAGCATTCTCCGGAATGGACCGCGCTCAGCCAGAACCATCTCGAGGGGCGGACAGCCGGCTTTTTCTGCTACGGCGACGGCGGAGGCGATGAGGTGGAAGAAACCGGCCGCCCGAAAATTCTTCGCCACAAGAGCTGGTTCGATCCGGACCTCGAGCCATTCGAGGATGGGCGGGATGCGTACGGCCCATTGGTCTGGTTTTGCAGATACTCAGGCATCGAGGTTCCGGACAACCTCTGGCAGTACTGCGTGTTTGGCGAAGGAAAGAAGTACAGCGACAATCAGGCCGAGGACATGATACGGGACGCCGACGTGATGCACGCGTTCGATACGTGGGTCAGCGATTTCGCCCGCTACGCCGCCAGAAAAGGACGTGTCGAGCCGGGCGAATACCGCGCTTACGGCCATGAAGCGCCGGGGCACCGGTGGGCCGACGCAAAATTGAAGTGGCGGGAGATTAGAATGAAGCTCGGAAGCGCTCCGGCTGGCTCGTCCCCGGCGAAGCAGGATGAGCTGGATCTGAATCGCGACGCGTCCATCCACGCTACCAGAAGCGAAGGACAGAAGCTGCGCGAATAGGCGAACCCTCGCCGACCCGCTCTGTCCCTTTGGCGCGAGCGCGGCAGAGCCATCACGATCGAGTCTCCGTAGACCACTCGGCCGTCAGCATTCAGGTAATGCGGGTATCGCTCCCGGCTCCCTCTTCAGCAACAGCCAGAGCGATAGCGCGAAGAGAATGGCCACTGCGACTACGAGCGCAAGCAGGTGCCGCGCCAGCCACGCCGACCCCGCCGTGCCGCCAAGCAGGAGAACGAGCGGAACAGCGTGGCACGGACAGGTCAGAACCGCGCATATCCCGCCCAGAGGTTTGAGCGAGCGCATCGAGCTAGTTTGTCGCTGCTGAAGTAACCACCGTCGCCTTGTAGCCAAGCGTAGCGATCGCAGCTACCATCTGTTCGACGGTCACTGTCGCTGGATCGTATGTCACGACGGCACGGGCCTTTTCGTAGGTGACGTCCGCCTTCGAAACCCCGGGCAGGCGCGCGAGCACCTTGCGAACCCCGATGACACAGCCGCCGCACGTCATCCCCTCGACCTTGAACGTCACGGTTTTCGTTTGGACTGCGGTCACTTCGCCTGCACCAACGAATGGGCCGGCAGCCAGATAGCCGCGAGCGGACAGAGTAGAGGCGCTCGCCACTCCAACGGGCTGAGCGCCCGCGGCAACGTTGCTGCCGCCACCGCACAGATCGCACAGCGAGAGCCCGCCACCAACCACCAGGACACCAAGAGTTGCCATAATTTTGCTCATCAAACGGTACCTCTAAGACAAAGTGAGAAGCCGAGCCCGTTAGACGAGTAACCTCGACCACTGTGGAAACGTGAGCAGAAGGAGCGCGACCAAGGTGGCGATCCAGAGCATGATCTTGTCACGCTTTCTGCTACGAGGAACAATGCAGGCGCCATCGACGTCGCACGACGCCCCTGCTGCCGTCGCCGCGCGAGGTCCGTAGACGATGTAGAAGCCGATCGCGATGAGTCCGACTGTCAGGATCGTGAAAACCGGACGCAGCGGCTCGAACCGGCTCGCCAGACCGGCGCTGACGCCGAGGGTCACGAACAGGACTGGGCCGATACAACAGAGCGATGCCAGCAATGCAGCGCCGACCGCCCCCAAAGAGGCGGCGAGTCCTCGTCGATTCTTGGCCCGCTGTCTCTCCGTGTCCGCGCTCGTTAAAGTCGTTTGCCTTTCAGCCATGCTTCATCACCTTCGCCAACGAGTGTCGAAGACTGGAGAGCGCTCGCTGTCCCTCTCCGGCTTCGATGCGACCCAGCACGCACGTTTCCAGGTGTGCCTGAAGCAGCTCCGCTGCGATACTGTTTACCGCCTGCTTGAGCGCCGAGATCTGAACGAGCATATCGTCACACGATTTGTGCTCCGCCAGCATTTTTTTTACACCGCGCACCTGTCCTTCGAGACGGGACAGCCGGTTGTAGATCGCGCGCTCTGACTCGCCAGTCAGGTAAATGTCATTCTCTGCCACCTTCTTGCCATGCGGGGTCCTTGGCTTCCGACCACCCGCTTTCACGTGACTCCTCCGGAACAGTGCCTCTTCATGCGCAGCAACTCAGCCTGCTCACGTCCATCGTAAATCCTTGGGCGGCGAGCTTCATTGTCTCTACCCAGGTGAGATAAGGGTGTAGTGTTCCGGCGAGGTCGCGCGCAGTCAACCCGAAGCGGATTGCGAGCGCTGCTTCGCCCATGAATTCACCCGCATTTGTAGCCACCGCATGAACGCCCAGCAATTTTCCGGACGCCGCGTCTGATACCATTTTGACGAGTCCGCGAGTGTCACGGCTGACAATCGCTCTCGGTACCTGATCCATCTTCATCACCGTGACCTGTGGATTGTGGCCCGCCTCCCGCGCTTTCTTCTCGGTCAAGCCCACTGATGCTACCTGCGGCGAAGTAAAAGTCAGACTCGGAACAACAGAGAGATCGAGCTCGCGCGGTTCTTCGTCGCCCAACGCTTCGCCCGTCAAGCTCCTTACGGCATTCTCTGCTGCAATGCGTCCACCTGCTGCCGCGATGTAGACATACCCCGGTCCATCCGTTACGTCCCCGGCAGCGTATACGTCGGGATTCGAAGTACGCATTGTTGCATCGACCTGAACGAATCCCCGAGAGCTGAGGGATACTCCGGCTGTCTCGAGCCCCATATTCTTCGTGTTCGGTTTGCGTCCCGTCGCCACGAGCAGGTGGGTAGCGCGAAGCTCACCAGTGAGAGTCCCCTCGGCCAGATCCAATACGATTTCATTCCCTTCGCGTCTTGCTCTGGTGGTCCTCGAACCAGTGTGGATCTCCAGGCTTTCTTCCTCGAGGCAGCGCCGTAGCTCCTCTGTGATGGTCTCGTCTTCGTTAGGCAGCAGGCGGGGCAGCAGTTCGATAATTACCACCTTCGTTCCGAATCGCGCGAAAGCTTGCCCCAGCTCGAGGCCCACGGCGCTGCCGCCGAGCACGGTGAGCGAACGCGGCAGTTCGGGCAGCTCCATGATCGACCTCGAATCGAGAGGGCCGACCGTATCGAGGCCAGCTACCTGCGGCCGTGCCGGTGAGCCTCCAGTCGCAAGGATGATCTTTCGTGCGGAGTATTCCTTCTCGCCGATCCTGGTTTTTCCGCTACCGACGAGCGTAGCGCGCCCCTGGAGGACGACGAGTCCCGGATACGATGCGAGCACATCGGCGTATTTCGCCTGCCTGAGCCCGGCGACGAGCTCATTCTTCTGCTCGATCAGGGATCGCCAGTCGAGGCGAGGCTCACAGGGAGCGATACCCTGAAAGCCGGTGAGGGACGATCGATAGTGCGCCGCTGCTTCGATCAGATTCTTTGAGGGGATGCAACCGACATTCACGCACGTTCCGCCAAGCGTCCCCTCTTCTGCTATGGCGACCTTGGCCCCCATGCCGACCGCTTGAATCGCCGCGGCGACTCCAGCTCCTCCAGTGCCGATGATAAGGATGTCGAAGTCCACTGCGATCGGATTTTTGATCGGCGCCTTATCCGTGACTTGCCGAGAGCGTGAAAACGCTTTGCTGGCCACCGTGTTGGTCAGGGCGGCTTGCGATCGAGAACCGCCCGTCGCAGTCGCCTGTGCGTCACTTTTTGCCTCGCCTTGGTAGCCGGCTCGCCGAATAGCCTCCAAGAGGACTCTGTCTGGCACCTCCTTCGTCGTTTCGACCGTCGCTTCACCGGCGAGGTAATCGACGCTCGCACTGGCGACTCCGTCCACCCGTTTGAGAGCTGTCGCAACTCGCCTCGAGCAGTCGAGACAGGTCATTCCCTTGATCCTAAACCCTTGCGTCTGTGCCTCCGCCATGACCCAGCACCCCAGTGAAGAACTGCTCGAGTACCGCAAATATACCCCGGGGGGTAATTTAGTCTGGTTCAGCGATCCGCGGCAGGGGGAAGTGGGCTGGGGAGTACGCGCCGACCGCCGGCCCGGATGGCACAGGAACTCGATCTGGATTACAGATATGGCGGTGAGTAACGTCGATCGTGATCTATGCGCACTGTGCTGAACAAGGGCGGGCCGATCTCGACGCGATGAGTCGCGACGGCGGGACGGCGCGCTGGTCGCCGACAGACCGCTGGAGTGGTTGGCTTTTTGGCGCGAGGACATCCGCCAGCGGGGCTTTTTCCCATTCGATCTGGTGGCGGCGGCTTACCTGCTTCACCCAGAGCTATTCCGCTGCGTTCAGGTGCGGGCTTGGATAGGCAGCCATTCTTGGTTGTGGCGCTGGGTGCTTGGCGGCACTGCGCTGTTCGTCGATCAGCGGATCGGCGGCGTGCAGAGCGGACCGCGCCGTCGAGTCGCCTATTGTCCAAGCCCGAGCGCTGGGCTTCACGACGCGGCTCTCGCCGATCTAGTGCTCCCTTCGATGTCCCGCTGAGGCGCGGCCCATTCACGCTCCGCCATCTAACGTTGCGGCGGGAATACGACAACCTGGCGGGGATCGAGCGAAATCGTCAGCTCGTCGCCTGTCGAGGGAGTTCCGAGGCCCGAAGGCAGCGCGGCCTCGATCAGGCCGACGGCCGTCGACATCATCATCGTAGTTTGGTCGGGCCGGACGCGCATGTCCGCAACCCGTGCACGACACCCGTTGCTGCCGCCGATGCGCACAGCGGCGGGCCTGAACACGCCGATTGCCGGCCCGGATGGCAGACCCTCGCACACCCCCTCGAGTGTTCCCAACGGCGAGTGAAAACTTCCCGCGCCGTCGGCGTGACCCTGAACCTCGTTGGCTACGCAGAGAAACCGGGCGACGCTCAGTGACGCCGGACGCGCGAATAGCTCCAGAGGGGTCGCGATCTGGACCAGTCGGCCGTCAATCAGCACCCCGATCCGGTCCGCGATCAGAGCTGCGTCCGCGAAATCGTGGGTGACGAGAACGAATCCGGGACCGTACTGCGCGTGCGCGGCGACAACGGCCTCGCGTATGTCGCCCTTGAGCGCGGGATCCAGGCTGGCAAACGGCTCGTCCAGAAGCAGTAGATTCGGTCTCGCTACTATTGCCCGCGCCAGCGCGGCTCGATGCCGCTGTCCGCCGCTGAGCGTTCGTGGAAGGCGGTGCGCAAATCCCGTGAGCCGCATGGCGTCCAGAGCGCTCGCGACGCGCGCTGCAATCTCGGTCGCTGAAACCCGCCGAACGCGCAGTGGAAACGCGACGTTCTCGAAAATGTCCAGGTGAGGAAAGAGGACGGGCGTCTGATGCATGTAGACCGCGTTGCGCTTCTCCGGCGGCATCTTGCTGGCGTCGCGCCCCGCGATATCGATGCACCCTTCTACATCCTCTGAAAAACCGGCAATCGCGCGCAGCAGCGTCGTCTTGCCGGCACCCGACGGGCCAACCAGCACGAACCGCTCGCCATTCCTCACTTCCAGGCTGACATCGCCCACGACGATGTCGCGACCGTAGCGAACCGTCACCCCGCTGACACGGAGTGCGAGTTCGTTCATACGATAACGACCCGGAGGCGCCGCACCGCCAATCCCATCATCAGGAGCAGCACCAGTGGGGGAATCGTCAATATCAGGCCCGCGGTGGCGGCCAGGTGATCCTGACCGGCGCTCACGTATGAAAGCAGCTCCAGCGGCAGTGTCGCAATCAGCCCCTGGCCAACAAGAAGGGTGAGCGGAACCTGAGCCCAGGAAACCAGAAAGCCGAGCGCGAATGCCTCGATGAGCGGCCGGCGCAGAAGCGGAAGCGTCACGAGCCGCAGCACATCGGCCGGACTCGCTCCGAGAGACCGCGCTTCATCCTCGGGACGCACATCGTACACGGCGAAAATGCCGATGAAGAAAAGCGTCGTGTATCCCAGCGCGGGCACGAAGTGCGCGAACAAAACGCCCGCGAAGCTTCCGCCGAGCCCCACTCGCAGCATCGAGAACTGGAGTCCGATGGCGAGCGCCAGCGGGGGAATAGCCACCGGAAGAAAGGCGAGAAAAACGGCGATCCGCCGACGCCATCCGCGGAGCCGCGCGATCATTCGTCCGGCCACGAATCCGGCCACCGCCGATGCGAGTCCCGCCCCAAGAGCGAGAGCAGTGCTCGTCCACAGCGAAGAGGCGAGTGCTTCCCCGGCGCGACTCGCCACCGCCCAGTTGACGATGCTCCACCGCCGAGGCAGAAGCGACGGATAAAACCACTCCTCACTCACCGACAACGTGATGAGGAGCGCGGCTGGAACAGCCGCCGATACCGCCAGCACAGCGACGACAGTCCCGCGAACAAGGCCGCGGCTCACTCTCAATCCACCGCCTCGACACGCGCGACGATCCACTCGTGCATGGCGACCGCGCAAGCGCTCACGATCGCTGCAACAAGAACCAGCACGTACGCCTCGGCTCTCGTTCCGAGTGAAGCGTCAGTGTGGCCTTCCATCGTGAGCAGCGGCAGGGCGAGGGGAGAGCTCGGCGCCAGCAGAACTGTCGCTTCGTAGTTTCCGGCCACGAACGTGAATACAGCGATTGCCGCCGGCAGCAGACCGCGCCAGAGTGACGGCAGCGTTGCCACGCGGAACGTCCGGATCGCTCCCGCCCCGAGACTGCGCGCGGTCTCCTCCAGAATTGCGCCGCGACGCGCCAGGACGGAGAAAGCGATGAAGACGAGGAACGAGAACTCCTTCCACGTAAGCGCGATGATGAGCCCGATTCCCCAGCGATCATATACCAGCGCCGGCATGTCCGACGGAGACGATTGGAGCGACGCGGCGTACGCCAGGCGGGCGAGCACACCGCTTTGGGAAAGAAGAAGGACGGCACAGAGGGCGGCGACGACGTGTGGGAATGGAAGCGAAAAAATGGCGAGCGCTCGAGCCAGCCGGTCACCTCGCCGATCCCCGCGCAATACGGTCGCGACGATGATGGCGAGAACGAAAGCAAGAGCGGTCGAGGCGAACGCCACCCACAACGTCCACATGAGGCCGCTCCACGTCGCACCGTCACCGATCACCTTCCGGACGTGATCGAGCGAGAAGCCCCCCTGCCCCGGACCCACGATACCGGTTGCGCCGAGGACTGAGTACGTGATGCCCGCGATCACCGGGCTGGCGACCAGGACGGCCGCGAACAATCCGAGTCGCTGTCCTTTCACCTTGGGCGGGCGCGAATGCGCGTCTTCCAGTCCCTCGCCAGGCGTTCAGTGTATTGCGGGGCCACTTCCGGAACCTGATAGCGGACCAGCGTGTCGCGCGGTATGCCGCGTGGATCCTCGATCAGCGCGCGAAACCCGTCGCTCGCCTTCCCCGGGGGCAGCTTTCGAGGATCCAACACGGTCCCATCCGCCCACACTTCCGGCCGCAGCTTTTCGAGCTGCGCCTCGGGCGACAGCAGGAAGTTCGCGACGACCATCGCTCCGGCTGGATTGCGGGCATTGAATGGAATCCCGACATAGTGAGTGTTGGCAATGCTGCCCTCACGCAGCACGAGCGGTCGCGACGTCGGCGGCAGCACACCCTGGCGCACCTTGGTTATCACTTCGTTCTGGTTGTACGACATCGTGAAGTCCACCTCTCCGTTGGCGAACAGACGGTGAAGATCGGCGACTCCGGCCGGATATGTCTCGCCGCGCCTCCAGAAGTAAGGCCGCACGCCGTCGAGCCAGGCCCATACGCGTTCGCTCCCTTGCTCGTACCGTTCCTCGGTGAAGCCGCCCTGAAAACGCTCGACGCCCCCGCCCAGCGCGTACATCACGGATTTAAGAAAGGTCGTGCCGGTGAACTGCTGATCGTGCGTGAAGCGCCCAGGGTTCGCGCGAATCCACTTTTCGAGGGCAGTCACCGTGCGTGGCGGAATCGGGACTCGAAGAGAATCGTATATCAGGGTGAACTGAACCTGACCCCATGGCGCCTCCCAGCCGCCGAACGGCCGATCGAAGTCGCGCATTACGATTGGGGATAAACTATCCACGTAAAGCGCGTTCGGCAGCCGCTGCGCCCACGGTCCCCACAGCAAGTCCTCTTTCAACAGGTTGTTGAACGTCTCGCCGTTGATCCAGATGAGATCAGCCGAGCCCTCGGCCCGAGCGTCGCGCTCGACCGTGAGATGATTTACGATCTCCGGCCCCTGACCGTCGACCGTATTCAGGGTGATCCCGTACCGCTGAAGCAGGCGCGGGGCTATCCAGCCGTCCACGTACTGGTTGATCGACGGATCGCCGCGCCACATCCGCCACCGCACCGTGCTCCCGCGCGCCCGCGCCTCGACACTGTCCCATGCAACAGTGGCCATCGTGCGGGGCGACGCCGGTCGCTCACCAGTGCAGGCCGCACCCGATATGACGGCCGCCAGCAAAACTGCAGCTGCAGCGCTTCGCACTAGAACGAATACCGCGCCGAGAACTGAAGCTGCCGCGATGGACCGGCGCTCTGAAACACAATCGGATCTCCGGGCCGGCCGACCTGAGTCCGCGGACCCCCGCCTGGAATCCCGTTTGCGAATCCGGTCACCACGCGGGAATTGAACAGGTTGAACACCTCGGCGCGCAGGGCCAGAGTCCCCTTTCCGACGGGCACTCCATAGTCGAGCCCGGCCGCTATCTGCGTCGCGCTCGGCAGTCGCTCGCCGTTGCGCGGCACGCCGGGAAAGCGGTCGTGATTCCCCACGAATCCGTTGCCGAATACCGAGCCGGAACCGTCGAGATCACGGAAGAATGCGATCCTGTTGACAGGAGTACCGGTCTGGAAATCGGCGATCCCGCTGATACTGAGGCGCGGCAGAATCTCGCGGACCGCGCGAACCGACACCTTGTGACGGCGGTCGTTGATCGCGTCGGCCCATTCGGCGTCGAAATCGTTCGCGTACGAAGCGTTGAAGTTGATGTCTTCCGTGTCGTTGCGTGAGCGCGACCAGACCCAGGTGGCTTCGACTGCCGTTTTCTCACCCGCACGCCGGCGCAGGTTCGTCTGCAACCCCGCATATCTGCTTCGGCCTCCCGACTCGGTCGTCGTAAGCCGGCGAAATGATCCGGCGATTGGGGCAGTCGTCCGGAACGGGTCGCCCGCTTCCGGCGCCAGGTTGATCGAATCGGCGCTCGTACGCGAGCGCATGATTGGGTTGAGGTCCCACGATCTCGGAAGATGCCTTGTGCCGACCCATACCGCGTCCACTGACAGTCCCCAGAATTTTCCGTACTGGCGCTGATAGCCAAGGGAGAGCTGAATGCTCTCGGGCTGCTCGAGCCCGAGCGCGAACGTCTCGCGGATCTCGCGCGGCGGGAACATGCTCCTGAGCGCCACAAGCTGGCTCGCTGTGTAGCCCTCGCCGAAACGCGGCGGCGGAAACGCGCTTCCACGGAAGCTGACGACGGCGTTTCCGTCGTTTCCGAACTGCACGGCGTCCGAGTAGACCGCGTAAGGAAACTTCCCGACGTAGAGGCCCGCGCTTCCGCGCACGACGCTGGCGGGCGTGGCGTACCAGCTGAAGCTCGCCCGCGGCTGAAGGTTGTCCAGATCCGGTTGGCTGGCTCCGCGCGATGTGATGTCGTCGTAGTCCCATCGAAGACCGAGGTTTGCGGTCAGCGACGGAGTAACCTTCCAGACGTCTTCGACGAAGGCCGAGTAAAGGGTCTGTGTCAGATTTACGCGTTGCGGATTCGCGTCGATCGTAAAGGCGAGCACCCGCACATCTGCCGGCACATCGCGGATCGACACGAACGGGCCGGATGGATTGATATTGCCGTCATTGATGACCGTATAGGCGCCCTCTGGGTTCGTGCCCGACGCATCGAGCCGAAACCGGCTCGCGGTCACGTCCGCCCCGATGCGAAGAGAATGGGCTGGCGTCACTCGCGTCTCGAAAATGTTGCGCAGCTGAAGCTGGGTTTCTCGCTCGTCGAACACGAAGTTGCTCGATCCGACGACGGCCTCGACCGTGAGCGAATCCGGGGAAACGATCGTGACCTGCGGCGTGGCAAAGCTGCTGCGCGTGGGCGGAAAGAACCACCGGAACGTCCCCAGCTGAACGGAAAGCGCGTTGCTGGCGCCGCCGTCCCGGAGTGCCGTCTGGTGTGTGAGCGAATGAATTGCGCCGACGCGCCGCGTGGTTATGTCGGCTTCGGGAACTACTGTGCCGCCGCCCTGACCCGCGCGGCTGACATCGCTAAGAGCGAAGCGCAGAGTTGACGTCTGTGTCGGCGACCACCCGTGGTCGACGCGTCCGAACAGCTTGTACGTCTCGCGCATCTCGGTCCCAAGGAACTGTGTCTGAGCCGTCGAGCCGATCCGGTCTTCGCTCTCGCTGGAGTACTCGGCTGTCGCGAAAACAAAGGTCCGATCCCGAGCCACCGGTCCGGCGATCGTTCCGCCGATTTGCGCCCGCCGAAACCCGTCGGGATTGACCCCCACCGGCGCGAATCGAGGCTTGGCGTCGAACGGTATTCCGGGCCTGCTGTAGCCGAATATTTCTCCACTCCAGCGCTCGGTGCCGGCCCGCGTCTCGACATTTACGACTCCGTTGGAGCTCCGCCCCCAACCGGCGGAGTACCCGCTGGCGAGAACGCCGAGGCGGCGTATCCCCGCAAGCGGAAACTCGACGCGCGGCCCGCCGAGGAAACCTTCGTTGTTATCGAGCCCATCGATGCTGTATTGAGTGTAGAGCGAGTTGGCTCCGTTGATCGTCAGCGGCGGCGCGTCTCCGAAAAAGCCTGTCGCCTGGGCCACCCCCGGAATCGTGAACGCGAGAGAGAGTGCGCTGCGCGCATCCGTCGGCAGGCTCTCGAGCTCCGTGCGCTCGACGGAGCCGCCGGTGGTGGCGTCTCGCGTGTTGAGAAGCGGGCGCTCCGGTGTGGCGGTGACGGTGACAGCGTCGAGCGAGAACACCGGTGTCAGGACCACGGTGATCTCGCGTGACGCACCGGCGGCGAGCGGAGCAAGCGTCACGCTCGCTCGCTCGAAGCCCGCCGCCGTCAGAACGATTGATCCTTCCGTGGACGGCGGGATCTCGAGCCGGAACTTTCCCTCGGTATCGCTAACGGCGCCTCCCGGCGTTGTGTTCGCCGGCCGGTGAGGTGAGAAATCTATCTTTGCCGCCGCCACCGGCTCGCCATTCGCAGATCGCACTGCCCCGGTGACCGAAGCGCTGGTCTGCGCCTCGACCGCGACGACCGGAGCGGACATCAAACCCCCGAACGCGATGAGACAAAGGCCCGCTGCATAGTGCTTGCTGTCCATCCTTCTCACTCTCGATTCATTCGTAAAGCCGGCGGCACCCCGACTACAGCTTGCGCGACGCCCACGCCACTCGGCTCAAGACGGTTACGAGTACCAGTCCGGCCATCGCAGCGAACAGGCTCGCGATGTAACCTGGGGCCACCAGAAAAACTGCGTACGCAATCGCGGTCTCACTCCCCCCGACCAGCCCCTCGGGCATGGTCACAGTCGTCTGCTCGCCGCGGGCGACAGCGCCCCTACCCCGGCGTTCCAGTATCGCGGCGAGATACATCCACGACGCCGCGTTCACGTAGTACGAGCAAAGCAGGGCGACGAGCGCCCGATACGCATTCTCGTCATGAGGCATTCCAACTACGATCGCCGCCGGAATCGCCGCGTAGACAATGAAATCAGCGACTACGTCGAAGTAACCGCCAAAATCGGTTTGCCGACCCTGGGTGCGCGCCACGGATCCGTCGAGACCATCGAGAAATCGATTCACTATCCAGAATCCGAGCGCCACCATGTACTCGGCGCGAAACGCAAGGAACGCCGCCGCCAGACCGACACCTAGTCCCAGCGTCGTTAGCAGGTTCGGGTGCAGGCCGCGCCCAACCGCGCGTGCGAGCGGGTCAAGTGCGCGATCCTTTACGGGTCGCAAAATGAGATCGAGCATCAGGATCGGTTCATTTTCGTCATTGATCGTTCCGATCCCATTACTAACGACATGGGACGGAAGGCGGATCCCTTACGAGCAGGGAGAACCGTCGCTGACTTCGGCTCGTTATCCTTTATGCGGCACACTCCGGACCCATGCGAAACGTCTCGAACAATCCTGGGGGAACAGTAAAATGACTGCACGTGAGGGCTCTTTGCTCCTGCTGCGCGTCTCCATCGGGACATTGATGCTGATTTGGGGCGCCGACAAGCTTGTGAACGTCGCTCACGGCGTGCAGGTATCGGAGGGCTTCTATCTCGGGTTGTTCAGCGCGCCCGCGCTGCTGAAGCCCTTCGGCGTCTTTCAGATCCTGCTTGGATTCCTCATCGTGACCGGCCTGTTTCGGCGACTCACCTACCCGGTAATGCTCGCCATCACGGCCGCGACCCTGCTGGGCGTATGGAGGTCGGTGGTCGATCCGCACTCCTGGGTTATCGAGGGAGGTAACGTGCTCTTCTATCCGTCACTCATAATCTTCGCCGGTGCGCTCGTATTGTGGTCGTTCCGGCCGGAAGACAGGCTCTCCATCGACGCACGCCGCGCGCGGCGAGCGCGCATCGAATGAGACGTTGGCTTGCCGTCGGCGCCGCGGTGGCAACCGCGATCGCCCTGCTTCTCCTCCTCGGCCGTTTCGCCGCCGAGCCTCTTAGAAACTTTGCCGAATGGGTCAACGGGCTCGGTCCGTTCGGCCCGGTGGTGTTCATCGCCGGGTACATCATCGCCACTGTTGCCTTCGTTCCAGGACTGATTCTGACGCTCGCGGCGGGGGCGATTTTCGGGCTGTTGCGCGGAACGATCTACGTGTTCGTCGGAGCGACGCTTGGCTCGACGGCGGCGTTTCTCGTCGCCCGTTACGTGGCGAGGCCTGTCGTCGAAAAGAAGCTTGGCGGGAATGCACGATTTCAGCGAATCGATCGTGTGATCGAGGCTGAGGGCGGCAAGATGGTCATCCTGATGCGCCTTTCACCTCTGCTGCCGTTCAACGCGCTCAACTACGCGCTCGGCATTTCGAAAGTCCGCTTTCTTCCTTACGTGCTCGGTTCGGTCGGGATGATCCCTGGGACGCTGCTCTACGTGTACTACGGAAGGATCGCCGGTGACCTCGCGACGCTCGGCAGCGAGGGGATCCGGAAGGGCCCCGAGTACTATCTGGTTCTGCTGCTGGGACTCGCCGCGACCGCGGCGGTGGCGGTGATCGGCGCGCGCGCGAGCAGGCGTGCCCTCGGAGGAG
>JBGTEZ010000370.1:0-8292 GCA_041747535.1 Gemmatimonadaceae bacterium | reverse complement strand
CCGCGTCCCTCACCGGCCTCGGCCCGGCACTCTCGTTCGCCGGGCTCATATTGGCCGTCGCGCTGGTCACAGTCGAGATACTGGCGCGTGAGGTCAGTCTGGCGCTCATTGCCGCGCCGTTGACCGCTCTGGCGACCATGGCGGGCAATCTCTTCGGGATGGTGCCGTTCCTCGAGCCGCAAGGGGCCCGCGCCGTGTGGCTCACCTTGCATATCGTCCTGAGCTTTGCCGGGATCGCGGCGTACGCGACGGCGGCGGCCGCTGGAACCATGTACCTCGTCGCGCGACGCGAGCTCAAGTCGGGGCACTTCGGGCCCGTCTACCGGTTTTTCCCTCCACTCGAGACGCTCGACCGGGTGAATCATCTCGCGGCGATCGCCGGATTTCTGACGCTCACACTCGGCGTCGCCCTCGCCGCCGCTTATTCGTTCCAGTACCGCGCCCTGGTGGTGCCTCAGATCATCTGGGGGATGAGCGCGTGGTTCGGAATCTCGGTTCTGGCGTTCGGACGTCTCCTCCGCGGACTGCAGGCGCGCCGCGCGGCGCTGCTTTCGGCGGTGAGCTTCGCGAGCGTGATCGCATTGTACGTCGTGTTCCGCGCGGCCTGGAGCGTTGGGGGACGATTCCTGTGAGTGCGTACCCGATCGCCCTCAACGGGCACCGCATACGAGCGCTGGTAGTCGGAGGCGGCGCCGTCGGCACCAGGAAAGCGCTTGCCCTTCTCGAGGCTGGAGCCGATGTGCGGGTCGTCGCGCCCGAGATCAGTCCCGAGCTCGCGAAGGTCGAGGCGGAGAACCGCCTGTCCGTTCTGCGCGCTCCCTACGCGCCTGATGCGCTTGGCGATGCCACCGTCGTCATCGCTGCGACCAGCTCGCGCGATGTGAATTCGCTGGTTGCCGCTGATGCCCGCGAGCGCGGAAAGCTCGTGAACGTGGCCGACGCTCCGGAGGAGGGCGATTTCCAGAGCATGGCGGTTCACCGCAGTGGCGATCTCACGATCGCCGTTTCCGCCGGGGGCGTTCCCGGCGCTGCGGCCCGAATTCGCGATAGCCTGGCGACACGCTTCGATGAGCGTTACGACCGCGCGCTTTCAGCGCTGCACCGGATGCGATCACGCCTGCGTGCCGCCGACAGTGACGCGTGGCATCGCGCGGCACCGGAGCTGATGGGCGAGGATTTCTGTGAGAGCGTCGAGAACGGCGCTCTTCCCGAAAAGGTGGCCGCATGGCGCTGATTGCCGTCGGTGTGAATCACACCACCGCTCCGATCGCGGTGCGCGAAAAGCTCGCGTTCCGGCCGGCGGAGGCGTTGGCGCGGCTGGCCCGGCTTCGCTCCGATGGAATCGCGCGCGAGGGTGTGATCCTCTCGACGTGCAACCGTACCGAGCTGTATCTGGTCGAACAGAATGGTGATGCGTTCGAGCATTCGACCGCCATCCTCTCCGACCGCCTTGGCGAAGACGCTTCGCGGTTCGTGTATGTCCACCGCGATCGGGAGGCGGTTGCACATCTCTTCGCTGTCACCGCCGGTCTCGATTCGATGATTCTCGGCGAAGCACAGATACACGGCCAGGTGAAGGCTGCGTGGGAGCAGGGTCGCGGCGAGGCCGGTCCTCTGCTCAATAGAATGTTTCAGACCGCGCTGCTGGCGGGATCACGCGCCCGCACGGAGACGGGAATCGGCCGGGGAGCGGCGTCCGTCAGCTCGGCTGCAGTGCAAGTCGCCAAAAAGATCTTTGGTGGACTCGCCGGACGGCGGGCGATGATACTTGGCGCCGGCGATGCCGCTGAGCTGGCGTTGAGCTGCCTTCTGAGCGAAGGTGTAAAGGTCGCGATCGTGGCGAATCGGACGCACGAGCGCGCGCTCGTGCTTGCCGAGCAGCACGGGGCGACCGCAATGCATTATGACCGGTGCTGGGAATCGCTTCGAGACGTGGACGTGTTGCTGTGCTCGACCGCCTCGCCCGTTCCCGTCGTTACGCGCGAGCGCGTCGAGGACTACGTCACCGCCCGCGACGGCCGGCCGCTGTGCATCCTCGATATCGCGCTGCCTCGCGATGTCGATGTGGCGGTCGGAGGGCTCGACAACGTTTTCCTGTATGACCTCGACGATCTTCAGTCGGCGGCAGCCGCAAATCTGGAGCGACGCGAGGAAGATGTCCCGGCGGCTCAGCGGATAATTGCAGAAGAGGTCGCAAAGTACTGGCATTGGGTAGCGGGGCTTGCCGCGGTGCCGGTAGTCCGGGAGTTCAGGGATGAGATGGACAAGGTGAGGGCAGTGGAGCTGGCGGCAGCCATGCGCCGCCTCGGTGAAGTGTCACCGGAGCAGGCAGAGATCGTCGAACATTTCTCCAAGAGCCTGATGAACAAGTTTCTGCACGAGCCAAGCGTCCGCCTGAGGGCGGCGGCAGCCAACGGCCGTGGTCTCGGAGTGGTCGATGCCGCGCGATACCTATTCGCTCTCGAGCGAAGAACGGCCGACGCTCCGCCTGACGACGGCAAGGGCGCCGATCATGGCTAAGAAGATTCTCATCACCGGCGGCGCCGGGTTCATCGGCTCGCACGCCGCCGACCTCTTTCTCGCCGAGGGCTGGGACGTCAGCGTGGTCGACGATCTATCCGCGGGCCGCCGTGAAAACGTGCCCGCGAAAGCGCAGTTTCACGAGCTGAGCGTCACCTCACCGGACTTCGCGAAAGTAGTGCGCGACGGACAGTTCGACGCGGTGGCACACCTCGCCGCGCAGATGGACATCCGGAAGAGCGTGGACGATCCGATGTTCGATGCCACGAGCAACATCATCGGCACGCTCAACCTGATGGAAGGAATCCGCGCCGGTGGCGCGCGCACTCTCGCCATCTTTGCGTCTACGGGTGGAGCCCTGTACGGGGACACCGGCAAGCCACCCAACCACGAGACGAGTGTGAAGGATCCCGAATCGCCCTACGCAGTCTCCAAGCTGAGCTGCGAATATTATCTCGCGTACTACGGACGAATTCACGGCGCCGAGGCGGTTGCGCTCCGCTTTGGCAACGTCTACGGGCCGAGGCAGGATCCTCACGGCGAAGCGGGAGTGGTCGCAATCTTTTCCGCACGCATCATTCGCGGCGACGCGCTGACAATCTTCGGCGACGGCCTGCAGACGCGCGACTACGTGTACGTCGGTGATGTCGCGCGCGCGATTTTCATGGCGGCTACCAGGCCGCTACCGGTTAAAGGAGGTATCGACGCCCGCGCCTTCAACATCGGGACGGGCCGCGGCACGAGCGTCATCGAGCTCGCGAAGCTTCTTCAGGCTGCGGCCGGCAGCAGCGTCCCCGTCAAGTTCGGTCCCCGCCGGCCGGGAGAAGTCCAGGACTCCTTCCTCGCTTGCGCGAAGGCGCACGAGCTGCTGGGGTGGAGGCCCGATGTCACGCTCTCCGAGGGCCTCGGGAAGACCTTCACCTGGTTCGCCCAACACTCCCGCGGGGGCGCGGCTTGATCGCGCAGCTGCTGTGGCTTCAGCTGACGGAAGCGATTCCGACATCTCCCGCGGAGCTCGTCACCGCTTCGTCCGGCGCGACGAAAATCGTCCTCATCTCGCTCGCCGGACTGTCGCTGGTGAGCTGGTGGATCATTTTCGCGAAATGGTGGGAGCTGCGAAAAGCCTCCCGGATCACCCGCTCGTTTGCCCATGATTTTGCGGGAGCGCATACGGTCGAGCGTGCCGCAGAGATGGCGCGGAGCGAGAGCGGACCGCACGCGACGATCATGGAGCGGGCGATGCGATTCATCGAGGAGACGACTCCCGCGCTTTCGGGAACGGCCGAGCGGACGGCGAGATTCAGCGGCTCGCAGGTGGAGGCGCTCCGCCTCGTGCTCGACGCGGAAACCAGGGCAGAGCGCGATCGCCTCAGCCGCTGGGTGCCTTCACTGGCCACGATCGGATCTGTCAGTCCGCTCATCGGACTCCTCGGCACCGTGCTCGGAGTCATCGATGCTTTCATCGGGATCGCGGCCAAGGGCTCGGGAAACATCGGGGCGGTGGCGCCGGGCGTCGCCGAAGCCCTCATCGCCACCGCGGCGGCGCTGAGCGTCGCGATTCCGGCGGTGTTCGCGTACAACATCTTCGCTTCGCGTCTGAACAAGATCGAAGGCGAGCTCGAGAGCTTCGGGTCCGAGCTGATCGCGCTCCTGGTGCGCGAGGGCAAGATCTGATGTCGCGCCGCGGACGCGGACGCGACCGGCTGGTGCTGAACGCCGAGATCAACGTCGTGAGCCTCATCGACGTGATGATGCTGCTGATGATCATCTTCATGATCACCGCTCCGATGATGCAGGGCGGCGTGGACATCTCACTTCCGCAGGCTCAGGCACGCCCGCTCGAGTCCAAGAGCGGACTCACGGTTACAATCGACCGCTCCGGCTCCATCTTCGTGGATGAAACGCGTCTCTCACTCGCGGAGTTCGGATCGAGCTTCAAGGCGCTGGCGCAGCAGCGGGGACCAGGCGGCGTCTATCTCCGCGCCGATGATCGCGTGCCCTACGGCTCGGTGGTGAAGGTCCTCGCGATCATGCGCGCCAGCGGAATCGGCGACGTCGGGCTGGTGGCCGAGCCGACCGAGGTCCCGTGATCGGACAGCGGGAGACTGAGTCGCGCCACCTCGGCTCTTTCGCGCTATCGGCGTTGTTCCATGGTGTGGTCGGCGTTCTAGCGTTTCAGTCGCTGAAACAGCCCAAGCCAATCGCGCTGCCACCGATGTATCGCGTGAACATCGTCGCTGCGCCGGCGGGTGATCGTGCCATCGGCGAGGTAAAGCCGGCTGAATCGAAGGCGGCGACGCCCGTTACCCAGCCAAGCACACCGCAGTCATCGGTCAAGGAAATGCCCCTTCCGCAGGCGAGGCCGGTTCGGAAGCCGCCGGTGCGTGCTACGCCCACGGACGCCAAGGTGGCTCCAGCCGCGAAGCCAGGCGCGGCAGTCCCGGCCGAGGCGAAGCCCGCCGCGCCCGAGACGGAAGCGCCGCGGGCAGGTGGTGGTCCGGTGGGGGGAAAGGGAACCGACGTCGCAACGGTGCGTAGCGACGGAATCGAATTCCCGTTTCCAGGGTATCTCAACAACATTGTTCGCCAGATCGCGCTCAACTTCAAGCCGCGAACCGACGCGAAGCTCAAGGCTGAGGTCAGATTTCTGATCCACCGCGACGGTTCAGTTTCGAATTTGATTTTTGTGAGGAAATCCGGTGTCTTTTCCTTTGACCTCGAAGCTCAGGGGGCGGTGGAGGCGGCATCGAGCGCACGCCGGTTCGGACCGTTGCCGGCCGGGTTTCCCGATGATGTTCTTCCGGTGGTGTTCAGCTTCGACCCCGAATTTCTGAGATGAGAATGAAAGCTTGCACGACAGCGCTGGCAATGATTCTGATCGTGAGCTTCGGCATTTCCGCCGGAGCGCAGGACACTACCGGTGTTCGCCTCGGCCTCACCTACGCCGCGGGAACAAAACCGGGTGTCATCGTGCTGCCGGTGCGCGACGATTACGACGACTCATTGCGGGTGATCGTGCAGCGGGACTTCGACTACAGCGACCGGCTCACTCCAATCGTGCTCGATGGCGTCACGCTGAGCGGGTTGGTACCGCCGTCGGGACAGGAGCTGAACTACTCACTGGTCGCCGGATTTGGCGCTGCCCTGGTCGTACACATGGTGCCGACGGCCTCGGGCCTCCAGGTCTCGGCTTACGATGTCGCGGGGAAGCGCATGCTGCAGTCGGAGCATTTCCTCTTCGATCAGCGCGATCGAGACTGGAGATTCGGGCTCCACGGTATTTCCGACCAGATCGAGCAATGGGTGTTCGGAAAGCGGGGGATCGCGCAGACGCGCATCGCGTACATCGCCAATGGAACGCTGCGCATCGTCGACAGTGATGGGGCCGTTACAAAGACCATCACCACTGGCAGAGGCGCGTTGTCGCCGGCGTGGTCGCCCACGGGCGAGTCGATCGTGTTCACCGTTCTCGGCAACACCGGCACGCAGGTGCAGCAGCTCGATGTAAAAACGGGGAGAACCCGCCGCATCAGCCAGATCACGACCGGGCTCAATATCACGCCGATCTATCAGCCCGACGGCAACGCGATTCTTTATGCGCAGGGTACGGGCAACGGAACGGATCTGATTCTGGCGAGTCTCGACACCCTGAACCAGCGGCGCCGGATCACGCTGGGGCGGGGGACCGACAATACGAACCCGTCGTACAGTCCTGACGGCAGCCAGATCGCCTTCATCTCGGGAAAATCCGGACAGCCGCAGGTGTACGTCATGGATGCGGACGGCTCCAACGTTCAGCTGCTGACTGCTTACCGCCCCGGCGTGCGCAGCTATCGGTCGAGTCCCGACTGGTCTCCCGACGGAAGATTCATCACTTACCAGCAACAGATGGGTAATTTTCAGATCTGGATGATGGATCTGCGAGATCGCATCCCGAAGCAGCTGACGAGCGAGGCGGAGAACGAAGATCCGTCGTGGGCGCCCGACAGCCGACACATTGTGTTCGCATCCACCCGAAGCGGCCAGAAGCAATTATGGGTGCTCGATACGGAGTCCGGTCGCATGCGCCAGCTCACCCGTACGCCGGGCGCGAGGCTGGCCGCCTGGTCGCCGATCCTCGCGAATCCCGAGGTAGGCACTTACTCTCAGGAATGATGAAATCCGCTCTGCCAGTTGTTGTCTGTGCCGTCATCGCGTCGACAGGGTGCTTTGCATCGAAGACCGATTTCCTGAAGCTGCAGGACGAGGTCACCGTCTCACGCGCGAGCAACAGTGCGGCCGACTCCGCCCAGCGCGAGCAGCTCGCCGCCGTCAGCCGCTCGCTGCGCGCCCTCACCGATTCGCTGTCCGCGCTCAATCGCAAAGTGACGGCAATGCGCTCGGCAAGCGAAACCGAGCTCGGCGCGATGAGGCAGGACATTTCGCAGCTCCAGGACCTGAGCGGCCAGAGCGAGCAACGCCTTCGCGAGATGAGGGCGACGATCGAGGAGAAGACGCGGCCGCCGGAAAGCGCGCCGGTCGCGGAGATTGCGGCCCCGGGAAGCGCATCGAGCCCGCCGGCGTCTGGTCCCGGACCAGCGCAGCTGCTGCAGGCCGGACGCGATCAGCTCGTCAAAGGCGGGAACGCCGCCGCGCGAAGCGCTTTCAGCGAGCTGGTCTCCCGCTACCCGAACTCGGAGTATGCGCCGGAGGCGATCTTTTATTCGGCGCAGTCGTTTGCGGCGGAAAGAAATCCGGCTGCGGCGGACTCGACCTACGTCGTACTCATTGCCCGCTTCCCGAATTCTCCGCGAGTGCCGACGGCGCTGTACAAGCGCGCGCAACAGATGCAGGCCACCCGCCGCAATCCGCAGGCACGTCAGCTTTACCAGGAAATCATCAGACGATTCCCTCGCTCCGACGAGGCTGCACTCGCTGAAGAGCGACTACAGTCGATTCGGTAGCACCAGACAGCGGCATGAGACAGGCTTCCGGCCACGAGATGCCCTTCCTGGACCACCTGGAGGAGCTTCGTCGGCGGCTCTTCTGGATGGCGGGCTCGGTACTGGTTGGTGTTGGCGTCGCATTCTATCTCCTGTCGAAGCTGGATATCATCCGGCTGCTCGAGCGTCCGATCCTGCCGTTGCTGAACGGACAGAAGCTGATTTACACGGCCCCGGGAACGTCGTTCAAGATCCTGCTCACGACATCGCTGGTTCTCGGAATCCTCCTCGCCGCTCCGGTGATAGTCGGGCAGATCTGGGGATTTCTGTCGCCGGCCCTCTACAAGCACGAGAAGAAGGTGATCATTCCGGTGTTGATTGCGATGGTCGTGCTTTTTCTGGCGGGCGTCTCACTCAGCTACTTCGTCGTCCTGCCGCTCACGCTCAAGTTTCTGATGAGCATCGAGTCGACGTCGCTCACACCCATGATCACCGCGACGGCCTACTTCGACCTCGCCATCAGCATGTGTCTGGCGTTCGGGCTGATCTTCGAGGTACCGATTGCGGTTGTAGCCCTCACGGCGCTCGGCATCGTCACTCCGGCGTTTCTCGCCAGATACCGGCGTCACGCGATCCTCATTTGCGTGGTGGCCGCCGCGTTCATTACTCCCGGCGCAGACCCTTACTCGCTCGTCGCGCTGACGCTTCCCCTCTATCTGCTGTACGAGATCAGCGTGCTCGTCGCGCGTTTCATCTTCCGCGGTCGCGAGAAGCGCGAAGCGCGCCGGCTCGCTGAAGAGTCGCTCGGCGCCGGGGCACCGGCGTGAGACCGGTGCGGGCTCTCGTCGCC
>JBGTEZ010000369.1:0-6392 GCA_041747535.1 Gemmatimonadaceae bacterium | reverse complement strand
GACTGGGCTGACCGCTAACCAGAGGAGCGCGCCGAACACAGCTCCGGTTGCCACTCCCCGCGCCGTCAGCGTGCGAATTGCGGCGGGGAAACATTCCGCGAATGCCCATCCCGCACCGGCACCAGCGATAGCGCCGAACACGAGCCCCCCGGCCATTCTGTCCCAGATCGGAACGATCACGATCGCGTGAAGAGTCGCGAACAAGAGCCCACCGCTTACGCCGCTCAGCGCTCCGGTGAGTACCGCCGCGACTACCTCAGGTGACGGGCGGCGGCTCACGCTCTCGCGATCTCAATTGCGTTGCGGATGAAACTCCACGTATCAGTCAGATCCTCTGCTCGTGGTGGCGGATCCGGATTCTGGCGTCCGGCCCATGCCCCCTGTATCAGAGCGGTCCACCGGGAGTCCAGAACCTGTTCCGCCCACAAGGCCGCCGCGCGCTTCGAGATAACGTCTCCACGATCGAGCGTGTAGAGGATACGGCAGGTCGACAGTACGAGAAAAGATTGATACCCGCGAGTGCGAATCACTGGCGGTTTCTCGACCAGCGGTACCAGCCATTCCTCCACCAGCTCGCGCATCGCTCGCTTCATTTCCTCGCCCGAAACCGGATCAATCAGCGTTCGAGGTGGCGGGCCGAGCAACACCAGGCCATGCTCACGAATAAGGTGACGCTGAACGACCCAGTCCGCATCGTGCGACATCATGTGAAGAGTCTCACCGCTGCCGCGATCGAGACGTGGGTGGAGCACGTCGGGCGGATCGTAACGGCGCATCGCGTTTGCGGGGATGTAGGAAACTTCAATCTGTGTGGCGAAAGGCGACTCGATCAGAGCGATACGGGCATGCATTTCCTTGAGCCGCGCAAGAATGTCGTCGGAGAGTCCGTCAGTTGTCACGACGACAACGTCGATATCGCTCTCGCGGTCGAAGTCCCCCCGCGTCGCCGATCCGAACAGATAGGCTGCGACAAGCTGATCACCCAGTACCTCACCCAGACCCTCGGTGAGAGGGTCGACGATCTCATCTACCTCGGGATGAGGGGTCGAGGTCAGGCGCGGCTGTCCCCGACCGACGGCGACGTCTGTCCGAACCGCTGGCGCGACCGCTCGCGCGCCTTTCGCATTTCCTCATCGCGATTTCGGGGCGGCGCGCTGGTCTGGAGCGAACTGATCAACCGGTGCGCGGCGTCGGTCACTTCCTCCACCGCGAGGTTGAACGCGGCCTCGTTGGCACGCGATGGTTTGGTCGCGCCACTCAGCTTGCGGACGAACTGCAGCGCGGACGCGCGAATCTCGTCGCCGGTGGCGGGGGGAGCGAAATTGGCGAGCGTCTTGATGTTACGGCACATGGTAAGGTCTCGGGCAAATGGAGACAGGCGCGGCATATGGACTGCCAAGCGTTCGAATTAAAAATAGCGTATGGAATGGTGACGTTTTTGCCCGTGTTGCCCGCATGACGCTCCGCATCGGCCTCACGCTCTTCATGGTCCTGGTCACAGCCTGCCGCACGGGACGGAACTACCCGGGCGCAGGTGAGCCGCGTTACGCTGGTGTCGCGACGACAACCGCGATCCTCGCCGTGCCCGACACACTCCGCATCGTGTCCTTCAACATCAAGTACGCCGAGAGGGTGGACAGCGCGCTCGTCGTGCTTGCGACCGAGCCGTCACTGCGGGCCGCTGACGTCCTGTTATTGCAGGAGATGGACGCTCGCGGCACCAGGACCATGGCCGAAGCACTTGGAATGTCTTACGTCTACTATCCGGCGATTTTCCGGCACAGGAGCGCGAAGGACTTCGGAAACGCGGTGCTTTCGCGCTGGCCTATCGTCGCCGACTCGAAGATCGTGTTGCCGCATGTCTCGCGATACGCCCGCACGCAACGAACGGCGACGGCTGCAACCATCCGCGTTGGCGACGTCGAGCTGCGGGTCTATTCCACGCACCTCGGAACTCCGGCGGACATCGGCACCGCCGCGCGCCGAGAGCAGCTCCGCGCGATCATCGCCGATGCCTCGGCGCATGGGCGAGTAATCATCGGAGGTGACATGAACAGCGCGACCGTTGGCGAGGCGACGGCAGAAGCCGGTTTTGCCTGGCCAACCCGAAACGTCGCAGCGACCAGCCGCCTCGGGAGTTGGGATCACATCTACATTAGAGGACTCAGGCTACCGGAATCGGCACCCGCCGGAACTATCGCCAACGTTCGCGAAGCCAGCGATCATCGCCCGGTGTGGGCGCGCGCATTACTGCGCTAGACCACGCGAAACGGTCTGGTGGTTCCCTCGAAGCTGCGGCGAATCACCCGGCCACCAACGACGAAGACCGCGACCGACACGACCACGACCACGATCCAGAACGCGGGTGACGCGCCTCCCGCGAATGACCGTATCGCCGGGACCCGCGTCGCAGTCTCGGCGACCGTTGCCGCGAGCAGTCCTAAATACGAATACGCCATCCAGTAATAGTGCTGCTCCAGCCATTTTTCGACCGGCCGGCGGCGCCACGCTGGGATGATACCGGCGACGAGAGTTGCGAGGCTGAAGATAGCCGCGATGTGGAATGGTCCAAAGGTTCCGGTCAGGCGATAGATCATGAGCGCCGTCACGTTCAGCACCAGCATACTCGCCGCATAGACCCAGCCGATCCTTCGGTGAGTCGCCGTGCCTTTGGGGCGCAAAACCACCCACCCGCCTGCGGCGAGCGCAACAATCGCGGACGCCAGATGCAGCTGGCCGATAGGACGCATGTCGAACTGTACGCTGCCGCGGGCTGGGAGGTTTCGCCGTCGGGCAACGTGTTAGTTCGTACCAGCTACACTCTCAGCTGGCCGGCAACACCGTGTCTTCGCGCGCAAAATCGATGAATCCGCGCGCCGGATCGGCCGAGAGCAGCACCACCGCGATCTCGCTGCCGGGGCGGAGTCCTTTCCGTCCACGCACCAGCCTGCCCTCGATGCCGGCGGGAACGAGCGTGATCCACGTCGCCTTCTGCGAGGTGCCGGAGACGACCGCGCGAAAGGCGTCGCCCACGTTGTCTCTCAATTCGAGTGCCGCGGCCCGTTTTCGCTGCTGCCGCTCGTCCTTCGCGGGAGCGATGCCCGCCGAGTACTCGAAGTCGATAAAGCCGTGCACGCTGTCGGTGTTGATCAGCTTGACCGGAACTTTCATCCCCACCGACAACGGCTTGTAGCCGCGCACGACGCGTCCTTCCGCCGATCCATCGGCGAGGCGCACGTAGGTGCCACTGTCGGACACTCCCGTAACTTCGGCGTCGAACATCTGTCCAATTCGCGGACGCAGTCTGTCGGCCGCCTGCTTTTTGCGCTTGCTGCGCGCGAGTCTTCTCTCCGCGCCGTCCGACTCGTGCGCGAAGTCGATGTACCCGCGAACCGGATCCGCCACCACGAGCTTGAGACTCACGGTGTCGCCGACGTCGAGACCCTTGCCGCCGCGCACGACGCGACCTTCGACGGGCGGATTCAGAATTCGCGCATATGTGCCTTTCGGCGATGCGGCGGTTACGATCGCGGCAAAACTTTCGCCAACGCGCTCCGACAACATCGAGGCGCCCGCGACCTTCCGCATCGTGCGCTCCACTTTGCGCGCGGCTTCGCCTCGCTCGGTGCACCGCGTGGCGATCTCGATCAGCTCGGCGTCGGAATAGGGAGGGGGACCACCGGACGTCGCCGCGCGGAGCATTCGCTGCGTCACCAGATCGGCGAAGCGGCGGTTGGGCGCGGTCGAGTGCACGTAGTCGGCGACGGCCAGGCCGAAGTGCCCGGCTTCCCGGCGGTTTCCAAGGCGCCGCTCGAGAACGTAGATGCCGGGGCCAAGGAGCTTGACCACCGAGAGGGAGAGATCGGCGAAGTGATCCGGATCGGCGGCCCGGCGGCGGGCCAGAAATTCACTGAGCGCGACGCTGTCCGGCTTCTCGGGCAACGACTCGCCTACGTCCGCGGCCAGCGCAACGATGCGGTCCCAGCGCTTGGGCTCGCGCACCACCCGCCGGAGCGAGGCGGACCCGCGCTCGATCAGGTACATGGCGACCGACCTGTTCGCGGCAACCATGAAATCCTCGATCAGGTCCCGCGCGCGGTTACGGCGTGCGACTGCGAGATCCACCACCTTGCCGTTCACGACGACCGGGCTCGCCTCGATGCTCTCGAAGTTGAGTGCGCCCGCCACGACTCTCGCCAGCCGGAGCCGCTGCGCCGCTTCGTCCTGCATGCGGACCTGCTTCTCGAGCTCGGGCCAGGCGGCAACGGCCGAAGGGGCAGGTCCCTTATCCTCCAGCCACATACCAATCGCGTCGTAGGTGAGCTTGGCGCGATTGTGCACCAGTGCCCGTGACACCGACGTGTTGGAAAGATTTCCGTCGGCGGAAACGTCGAACTGGATCACGACCGCCAGCCGGTCTTCGCCCTCGTTGAGAGAGGTGAGATCGGTCGAGAGCCGCTCGGGCAGCATCGGAAAAACGGCGACCCCGGTGTACACCGAAGTCGTATTGGTCGCCGCGTGCGCATCGGCGGCGGATCCGAGCTGGACGAGGGTGTCGACGTCGGCGACGCCGATGAGGACGCGAATGGAGTCATCGGGTAGCCGCTCGGCCGCCTCGATCTGATCGAGATCGCGGGACTCCCGGTTATCTATCGACGACCACGGCAGGTGGCGCAGGTCGGTGACGCCGCGCGCCGCCGGATCGTTGGACGGATCGTCGAGTGCCCGGACCTCGGCCATCACAGCGGGGGAGAATTCCGGGTCGAAACCGTGCTTGCGCATGGCGGCGGTGGCGGCGGTACGGAGAGTGTTCGACTGAGGCGCTGGCATCAACCCAAAATCAACGCAAGTCTTACTCCGGTCCTGCGCTCTATCCGGCTGACGACTCCGCAGCGGCCGCAGCCGCTTCTCTACGCTTCTGCGCCGCGATCGTTTCGTATCGCGTGCTCGATGGTGTCGCGGCGCGAAGCGTGGCCAGACTGACCACTCCGGTCCGGAGACCTTTCATCGGATTGGACCAGATGATTGTCCCGCTCACGGGGTCCAGCCGGAAAACCTCGCCATTGTTGGCGGCGTACAGATACTCACCATCCCACAACACTGTCACGAAGTCGCTCCCTTTCAGCTTCGTTCTCCATACTTCTGCGCCATCGGTCGGACGGAGCGCGATCGCTACATCCTTGATCCCGACGAACAGGAGCTCCTGGGGTTCTCTGGGCATTGGCAATTCCGATTCGAGAGTGCGAAATATCACGAAAATGAATCAGTCATTCGCAGATATATCTATGCAGCGCGAGCCGCCGCCGCATCACACCGAGATCCCTACGCCCAAGAACGCGCTCGCAACGAGACGCGAATGGATCGGGCTCGCGGTCCTGACGCTCCCTTGCGTGCTCATCTCGATGGATCTCACGGTCTTATATCTCGCTGTCCCTTCGTTGAGTGCCGATCTGAATCCGACGAGCGCCCAGCTGTTATGGATCGTGGACATCTATGGCTTTCTCATCGCCGGCTCTCTGATCACGATGGGAACCCTCGGCGACCGGATCGGTCGCCGGCGGCTGCTTTTGACCGGCGGCGGGGCATTCGCCGCCGCCTCAACCCTCGCCGCGTTTTCAACAAGCGCCGCGATGTTGATCGCGACGCGCGCGCTGCTGGGAGTTGCCGGGGCGACGCTGATGCCGTCGACGCTCGCTCTCATCCGCAACATGTTCCACGATACGGCGCAGCGGTCGACGGCGATATCCATCTGGGTCACCAGCTTCATGTTCGGCAGCGCCATCGGCCCGCTGCTCGGCGGGTTCATGCTGGAGCACTTCTGGTGGGGCTCAGTGTTTCTCCTCGGCGTTCCCGTCATGGCCCTGCTCCTGGTGGTCGGCCCACTTCTGCTGCCGGAGAATCGTGATCCGGACGCAGGCCGGCTGGATATTCCGAGCGCGGCGCTGTCGCTCACCGCAATACTCGCCGTGATCTATGGGATCAAGCGAATCGCGACCGACGGACTCTCAGGCGCGGCGGCGGTCGCGATCGCGGCGGGACTGGCGATCGGATTTGTGTTCGTCCTCCGCCAGCGCAAGCTGCGCGACCCGATCATGGACCTCGAGCTGTTCCGTGTCGCGGCGTTCAGCACTTCGGTGGGAGCCCAGCTAGTTGCGCTGATCGCGATGGCGGGAAGCTACTTCTTCACCATTCAGTATCTGCAGCTGGTGATTGGCCTGACGCCGCTCGGCGCCGGGCTGTGGCTGATACCATCGACGATCGCGGGAATGGGCGGATCGATGTTCGCGCCCGTGCTCGCGCGGCGGTTCCGGCCGGCGCACGTGATGAGCGTCGGACTCGTCATGGGCGCGATCGGCTTTTCGCTGCTGACGCTCGTTGGAGGAAGCGCGGGC
>JBGTEZ010000368.1:0-3195 GCA_041747535.1 Gemmatimonadaceae bacterium | reverse complement strand
CGGCTCGATCAGCTCGATCGCGTGCCGCATTGCATCGCACGCGTTGACATTCCGGATGTCGTAAGAGATCCGTCCGCTGCCCGCCCGGGCGAAGTTGAGGATCTCGGTGATGAGAAGCGTGAGATGCTGCTGGCTGGTTTTGATCCGGGCGAAATCGGCGTGCTGCTGCGGCGTCACCGGTCCGCGCAGTCCCATGTCGAGGAGATCGACATACCCGCCTATTGCATTGAGCGGCGTCCGAAGCTCGTGGCTCATCGCGCCGAGGAATGCCGTCTTGGCTTTGTTCGCCAACTCGGCGCTCCGTTGAAGTGTGAGCGCCAGATCGTACACCTGCGCGTTGTCGAGGGCGAGTGCCCCACGTGCCGCCAGATCTTCGGCCAGCTGCACATCCTCGGGGGTGTATGGGACTCCCGGTTGAGCGCTGACGAACGTGATGGCGCCAAGCAGTTTTTTCCGTGCAAGGAGCGGCACGGTCAGCAGCGCCCCGATGCCGAGCCCGTGCAGTGTGCGCATGTCCTCAGAGCTGTGGGCGGTCGCGGCGAGCTTTTCCTCGACGCCGTCTGAAATCGTGAAGGTTCGCGGATCGCGCAGCATCGCCGGCGCACCGAAGGCGTCGTCCGGTTCGGGTACCCATTTCGCTTCCAGGTACCGCGCCAGCCTCTGCTTATCCGGATCGGAATGGTAGATGCCCAGGCGGTGAATACCTCCGCTCGAGTCCAGCACGTCGACGATGCACCACGCGCCGAGGGTCGGGAGCACCAGCTTGGTCAGCGCGAGCAGGGTGCTGGCCTGGTCGACGGATTCAGCGAGCAGACGCCCGGCCTCGGCGAGGAACGCCGCGCGCCGGCGCGCCGCTTCCGCATCCTCCGCGAGACCGCGCTCGCGCAGCGCCCCGAGGAGCATCTGTTCGGCAACCTCTCGCTGGAGCTCCACCGATTCGTCGGATGGGCCAGGCTCGCGGATCTCGATGCCCAGAGCTTCGGTCTGCCCATCGCCACCCACGACTGGCCACACGTTCACGTGCCAGGCGCCCGCTCGCCTGCCGGTAACGTCCAGGCGCTCATTGATTAGCTCCACGCCCGCGTGCAATCCGCGGTCGAGGATCGCACCCAATCGTAACGCGTCCGCCGCGTCGAAGGTGTCAGCGATGGATTTGCCGATCGGTTGGCCAATCGTTGCCGGGGCAAGGTGACGGAACGCGGTGTTTGCGTAGACGATTGTGTGCTCAGCACCGCGCGTAATGGCAAAGGGCAGCGCCGCATCCTGGATGTAGTGCCGCAAGGCTTGCTGGATCGACAGCTCCGCCGCTCGGCCACCGGTTGAACGCCGAGGATTCATCAATCCTTACTTGTTTCGCTTCGCCCGGGCTGTCTTCGTGCGCAGCGTTGGCACGCCGGTGATGATTCCGTCGTATCCGGCGAGCGTGTCGCCGACGACCACGCCCTTCGGCGTCACCTCATACAATCTGAAGTCGTGACTGTGGTCGCTGCCCCGCATCTTGATTATCGCCATCACCCGCCGCAACTCGCCTTCGATCTCGACGTAGCGTTGAACGAAGATCTCGTCCGTGATGAAGGATACGTTCTCGGTCGTGAACCGTGCCTCACGGAAGCCTTCCGCGACTTCGGCGGTCATGAACACGGTTACTCCGGTCGCGGTCAGCGTTCCCACCAGACGATAGAACGACTCGCGGAAGTCGTCGCGAAAGGTCGGTGCGAGAGCGACTTCGAAACCCGACAGTGAGTCGATGACGACGCGCGTCGCTCCGAGACGTTCCACCGCCTCGAGGATCGCGTACAGCGCCTCGTCGACGGAGAGATCGAGCGGCCGCAGGTAAATCAGCTCCAGTTTGCCGGCTTCGAGCATCTCTCCGATGTGAGGATTTCTGGCGTTGGCGCGCGCGAGGTACTCCTCCGGGTACTCCTCGAAGATCGCGATCACACCGCTTTCGCCTTTCGCCAGGCCCGCGACCATGAATTGGGTCGCGACGGTGGACTTGCCGCTGCCGGCCGGTCCCGTCAGCATGACCGCATCGCCCGAGACAACGCCCCCGCCGATCATCTCGTCCAACCCCCGAACTCCCGTCGACAGCCGCCCGCGCTTCTGCGGGGCGCGTTTGTTCGTCTGCTCCGGGATTCGAGGGAAAATCCGGAGACCGTCGTCCGAAATCCTGAACGTGTGCAGACCCGGCATGTGGGCCCGGCCGCGGGTCTTCACGACCTGAAGCTTTCGTACGACGGAATTCCGATCGGTGGCCTGGGTCAGCCAAAGGACGCCGTCGGCGACGGTGAAAACCGGATTTCTCTGCTCCTCCGTCGAGTATTCGCCGAGTAGAAAGGAGGTGACCTCCCAGGTGGTCAGGTGTTGCGCGAGACGCTGTACGAACTTGTCGAGCTCGAATGCCGCGCCATTCAGAGGAGCGCCGGGATGGGTGCTGATCGTTCGAAACGAATCGACGACGACAATTCCCGGTTTGGCGCGCTCAGTCTCACTGACGATGCGCCGCAGGACCTCGCTCAGGTCGTTCTCCAGGACTTCCGCGCTGAGATTGATGAACTGGATCGCCGATCCCGCCAGCTCGGGATCGAAGAAGCGGAACTGCCGCTGATAGCGCAGCATCTTGATTGTCGGCTCGCCGAGCACCGTGAAGTAGAGAGCGGGGCGCTCAGCCGTCGCATTCGCAAACATGATCTGGTGCGCGAGTGTCGTTTTCCCCGAGCCCGGTCCGCCCGCGATGAGATTGAAGCTGTACTCGGGCAATCCCCCGCCGAGGACGGCATCGAGACCGGGCACTCCGGTGGGCATGCCCGGAAGCTGCGGTCGTTCTTCTCCCTTCACGCCTCCTCCCGCTTTCGATCGGTGATTGCTCCAGCGCCGTCTGATGAAGTCACGCTGCGCTCGATGAGTTTCATTGCCATGTCGTCGCCAACCAGTCGGCGGAGAAGGTCGATCAGAACGGCGAGCATCGACTCGAGCGCCGCCTCGGTCGCCCCATCGCCATACGCCATGATGCTTTCGGCGACACCCTCGACATATGGATCCGAGCGTGGGCGGAGCTGGATCTGAGCGAGGCCCGGGTTATCGCTTCGCGCTTCGGCGAGCGCGCGGCCGAACAGGGCGTGGCACCCCTCAGGGCCGACCCACCGCGACAATTCCAGATACAGATGGCCGCACGCGTCGGCAGCGGCGCGCGCG
>JBGTEZ010000367.1:0-2759 GCA_041747535.1 Gemmatimonadaceae bacterium | reverse complement strand
GCGCGGGCTGAATCGGTGAAGTAGTTCTTGAAGGGCGCCCCGATGAGCTCGTCGCGCGTGCAGCCGGTGAGAGCCTCCATCTGCTTGTTGACGTCCGTGATGATGCCCCGCGGATCGGTCGTCATCAGCGGATCCATGTTGCTCTCGAGCAGGGAGCGCGTATAGAAGTGCTGGTCGCGCAGCCGCTGATCCAGCTTCTTTCTTTCTTCCTCGATCTGCTGCCGGGCAGTGTTATCCGTCCCGATCAGCAGATATCCGATGATCGACTCGTGCGCATCGCGCAGCGCGGTAACCGAGACGACGGCTGGGAAGCGGCTCTTGTCCTTCCGGATGTACGTGAGCTCGTAGATGTCCTCGATCCCGCGCGAGGCCTTGAACACCAGCGCTTCGAAGCCCGGGGTGATCGGCTCACCCAGCTCGAGGCTCAACGCCTTCGCCCGGGCGATCACTTCCTGAGGATCGGAGATGTCGGCCGGGGTGATCTTGTTCATCACTTCGGCGGCGGTGTATCCGAGCATTTGCTCGGCGCCGACGTTGAAGATCTGAATTACGCCCTTCGCATCGGTGGCAATGCTCGAAAAGTTGGCGCTGTTGAAAATCGCACTTTGCAGTGCGCCCGCCTTGAGCAAAGCTTCTTCAGCCTGCTTCCGAGCCGTATTGTCGGTGCCGATGAGCAGATAGCCGATGATGGCGTCTTCGGCGTCACGCAGCGCGGTGACCGACACGACCGCCGGAAAGCGGCTCCTGTCCTTCCGGATGTAGGTGAGCTCGTAAATATCCTCGATTCCACGCGACGCCTTGAACACCAGCGCTTCGAAACCCGGCGTGATCTTTTCTCCCAGCTCGAGGCTCAACGCCTTGGCGCGGGCGATCACTTCCTGGGGATCCGAGATGTCGGCCGGGGTGATCTTGTTCATCACCTCGGCAGCGGTGTACCCGAGCATTTGCTCGGCGCCGACGTTGAAGATCTGGATTACGCCCTTCGCATCGGTCGCAATGCTCGAAAAGTTGGCGCTGTTGAAGATCGCGCTCTGCAGCGCGCCGGCTTTGAGTAGCGCTTCCTCGGCCTGCTTCCGCGCAGTGTTGTCGGTTCCAATGAGCAGATAACCGATGATCGCGCCCTCGGCATCGCGCAGCGCGGTGACCGAGACGACCGCCGGAAAGCGGCTGTTGTCCTTCCGGATGTAGGTGAGCTCGTAGATGTCCTCGATTCCGCGCGACGCCTTGAACACGAGGGCCTCGAACCCGGGAGTAATCGGCGTGCCGAGCTCGACGCTCAGCGCTTTCGCACGGGCGACGACTTCCCCCGGATCGGAGATATCGGCCGGCGTAATCTTGTTCACGACCTCGGCGGCGGAGTAACCCAGCATGCGCTCGGCGCCGACGTTGAAGATCTGGATGACTCCTTTCGCATCGGTGGCGATGCTCGAGAAGTTGGCGCTGTTGAAGATCGCGCTCTGGAGCGCGCCGGTCGTGAGGAGCGCTTTGGCGCGCCCGGCTTCCGTAATCCGGCTCTTCTTGTCGCTCAGCTTGCGGCGCGCCACCGTTGGCGTTTTGCGGCGATCTACCGGAGTAGCTTTGGGCGGGGTCATCGTGGTTTGGGGGGCATCAGACCGCCGTCGCGTGAGAAGTCGCGGTCGTGGAAGTCCCGGCGTCAGCCGTGGCGTGTGGCCAGATGCCAAGCGGCTGCAGCGCGTGCTGTGAAATGAATCCGCAGTTCTCGCACACGATCATGACGGCCGGGATTGTCGTCTTTTCGGCGCTGTTCCGCTTCATCGTCGACTGTACTTCGATCCTCGCGTATTCGCTGACCGTCCACTGGCTGTTCTGGCAGCGCGGGCAGCTTCCGGCGCCGCGGCTCTTGAGCGCGGCGACGATGCGGTGCTTGTCGTCGGCGGAAATTCCCTTGTAGTTATTCACGACTGTCCTCACTTGACTGGTGACTGAACCGCCGCCGCTTCAGGGGCGTCGGGAGCTGTTGCGAACATGTGCAGGGCGCATTTCGGATCCCACTCGGGAGTATCGGCGACAAAGTCGTGACCCGCGGTGAAGGCCGTCGGCTGGTAGGACTCGATGCACCACGCCACTGCCTGGCGCGCAATTGCCCGGTACGCCCGGGACGAAAACCGGGTCGGCAACTCCGGATCGTTCTCAGCGAGCCGCACCATTTCGCGGACCTCGACGACGATGTCGGCAAGGGGCAATCCGCGCTGCTGGCTGGCCGCTACCCGCGCGCGGACGGAACCGCGCAGGCTGTTGACGAACGTGAAAAGTTCCACGTCGTCAGGAGCGACGAAATCTCCGGGCAATGCCGTGATGGGAACTGGCTTGTCGTTCATTTACGCTCTGGCGGAGGAGGAAGGCGTCGCCAGTAGCGCCGAGATGCTGCCTCGTCGATCGAGGCAGATCGGAAGTGCGGGCTGGTGGGAACGTCCCGCACGTGATCAGTGTGATCCCTTCGTTAAATCTAATCCCTCCGATTTCGTTTTTCCACCTGTTTGCTCCTGATTTTGTAACCCGCGGCCGAGGTCGCCGAAGAGTCCAGCGAGTGAGAAGATACAAATCCCGATGCTGCCGAAGCAGCGACCTGGAAATCTTCCATGGGCAGCGGCTGGTGTTTTCCCCTGTGCCGACACCATCGCGCGGTTGAATAGCGTTCGTCCAAGGCATAATTTGGCTGGTAATCACTGAAGGGGATCCCGCACGCTTTCACAGACAGCGTTACAGATCGCACGCCGGTTGATCGGCGGCAGCCGGCC
>JBGTEZ010000366.1:0-1736 GCA_041747535.1 Gemmatimonadaceae bacterium | reverse complement strand
CAATCGGGTGCGGTTTCTTGGCTTCGTGCCCGAGGCAGAAAAAGCGCGGCTGCTGCGCCGAGCCTGGGCGTCGGTGCTTGCCTCTCCAAAGGAAGGTTGGGGAATAAGCAATCTCGAAGCGGCCGCGTGCGGGACGCCGGTGATCGCGGCCAATGCGCCGGGAGTGAGAGAGTCGGTTGTGGACGAAAAGACGGGATTTCTCGTCCCGCCGAACGACCCGCGCAAAATGGCGGGGGCGATGAAGCGTATCTTGGACGATCCGGCGCTGGTCAACGCGCTCGGAACGGCCGGAAGGCGGTTCGCCGAAGGATTCACGTGGGAACGAACTGCCGGCGACACGCTTCGGCACATCGAGGAGACGGTGGGCGGCGGGGAAGAAGGAAGAAGCAGACGAACCGATGCGACGAACCGAGCGCGAGCAAATTGAGGGGAAAGAAGTAATGGCGCGACCGAAAGTAACCGTGGCACAGCTGATGGACCGACTCACGGGAACGTTGCAGCTCGAGGAGATAGAGCCGGGGACGGGCCACGATCGCGTCGTCGGCAATGCGGAGGTCTCGAGCCCCGGCCTGGTGCTCGCGGGGTACGTCGAGCGGTTCTCAGCCGAGCGGCTGCAGGTCCTCGGCGAAACGGAGATCACCTATCTGACTTCACTCACCGCGGCGAAGCGGAAAACGATACTCGAGCTGTTTTTTTCCTTTCCCATTCCGGCTGTGTTCGTAACCAAGGGGCAGCGGCTGCCATCGGGTCTGCGCGAGATCGCCGCCGCCGCCGGAATCCCCCTCATTCGAACCGGACTCAAGACGGCCGAGTTTTATCGCCGCATCAAGCCGGTCCTCGAGATGGAGTTCGCTCCCACCGCGACGCTTCACGGCTCACTGGCCGACGTGTTCGGAGTCGGGCTCTTCTTCACCGGGAAGAGTGGCATCGGAAAATCGGAGTGCGTGCTGGATCTGGTCGAGCGGGGACACCGCCTCGTCGCTGACGACCTGGTCATCGCCAGCAAGCGTGGCAACGACGTGCTGATCGGCCGCGGCCACGACATGCAGCGCCACTTCATGGAGATTCGCGGCGTTGGACTGATCGACATCCCCGCGATCTTCGGGATTCGCGCGGTCAGACAGCAGAAGCGCATCGAGGTGGTGGTCGTCCTCGAGGAATGGGACCAGAACGCCGTAGTCGAGCGCACCGGCCTCGACGTCGAGACCACCAACATTCTCGAGGTTGAGCTCCCCAAGATCACGGTGTTCCTAAACCCGGGGAAGAACATCACGGTCATCGCGGAGGTAATCGCCCTGAATCATTTGCTGCGATATTCAGGCATGCACGCCCCAGAGGTGTTCAACGCCCGGCTGATCGGAAAGATGAAAGCGGCTGCCGCCGAAAACGTCCGCGAGTATCTCCAGGAAGACAATGAGTGAGGGCGACGCGCCCCCTAAGGCGCGGGCGATAGTCATCGGGCACGGCGGGTTCTCCGTTGGGCTGACGTCGGCCGTCGAGCAGATAACCGGGATGGGCGATCAGTTCGTGAGCCTGTCGAATACCGGCATGGCACCCGGCGATATCGAGCTCGCTCTGAGAGCGCATCTCACTGAGGGGACGAATGTGATCTTTACCGATCTGCCCGCGGGAAGCGCGACGCTGGCCGCGCGGCGCGCCGCGCGCGACATGCCGGAGGTTGTCGTCGTCAGCGGCGTGAACCTCGCCGTGCTTCTGGATTTCGCGTGCAGCTCCGC
>JBGTEZ010000365.1:0-8339 GCA_041747535.1 Gemmatimonadaceae bacterium | reverse complement strand
TCATAGCGACGATGGGCGTCGAGCGGCGTCAGTGCCTCGATGGCGGCCAGCGCCATCGGCCCGAAGAACGCCGCGCTATCCGCTCGCCCCTCGCTGGAAAGTCGCATCACTCGATTGAACAGGCGATCAGCGCGTTCCTCGGGCGACATCGATGAAATATCGGGCGCTCGCATCGCGCCAGCGCCAAGCGGGACGGCTCCCGCCCCACCGGTCCCTTCACTCGCGGGCGCGGGTGAGCTGAACCGAATGGCCGAGAGCACGAGGAGAGCGACGAGAGCGAGAGCGGGTACGCCCCACCGCAACGCTTTCGGGAGATCCAGCGCCGAAGGCTCGGTCCTGGAACGCCCATCGATCGGTGGACGCCCATCGATCGGAGAGCCGCAGCCATGGCAAAACCGCGCGTCCGCGTTGAGTGGAGTTCCGCAATGGCTGCAGAACCGTGAAGCCGCCGCTGGTGTATTCGTTGACATGGCCGGCTAGTCCGGGGTTGCGTCGGGTGCGGTCCATCGACGGACGAGGATCACGACGATCGCGATTCCTCCGACCACCAGGACCACTGGGAGAGCATAGAGCAGAATGTTGAGACCTGTCATTCTGGGCTCGAGCAGAATCCACTCGCCATACTTGGATGCGAAATACGCTTTGACCTGCTCCGGCGTCTCGCCCGCGCGCAACCGATCGCGAACCACCGCGCGCATTTGCCGGGCGAGCTCCGACGGCGAGTCCTGGATGGATTCGCCCTGGCATACGGGGCAACGCAGCGTCGATGCGACGGCTGTCGTTCGCGCCTCGAGCGCGGAATCCGCCGCGGGCGCCGCAGCGGAAGGCGAACGGCTCGCGACATCTTGCGCGCTCGCGGAGCTCGCGCCGCTGAGCGCGATGGCCACAACGGCTACGAACGCGAGTGCGGGTTGATTCACCGGGCGGAAGCAGGCGGCGTCCTGTCAGTGGCCGCGCCCGGCAAGAGCGAATCGATCCATTGACGCAGCACGCCCGCTGAAATCGGTCCCGTATGCTTGTATGCGATGCGGCCCGTCGCGTCGACGATGTAGGTCTCGGGCACTCCGTACACACCGTAGTCGATCGCCGTCCGTGAATCCTGATCCATCACGGCCGGATAACTCTGACCGCCCATGTCGGCGATCCACCGGCTGGCCGCTGGCTGACGATCGTTGTAGAGCACGCCAACGAACTGCGTCGGCCTGTCCGCATACTGCCGAGCGGTCTCACTGAGCGCGGCGTGCTCGCTGCGACAAGGCCCGCACCACGACGCCCAGAAATTCACTACCAGTACCTTTCCGGCGCGATCGGGGAGCCGGATGGTATCGCCGACCGTCCACGCCAGCGGTGGCTCGCCTGGAGCGAAGACCGACAGCGCGAAGGGGGGTGCGCTCTGTCCGGGAAGTGGAGACGGAATCGCGGCTGGATCGCGGGAAAAACCGTAAGCGAACAACGCGATGAGCGGCGCCGCCGCCAGCAAGGCGATGAACGCGCGCTTCCAGTTCACGGCGCAGCCTCACGCGTCCGGGGGCCATGGAACATCCCAATGATGGCGCCCACCACGATGACGAGCCCGCCGAACCAGATCCACGGCACCAGCGGCTCGACGATCACCTTCACCGTCGCGTTGGCGCCATTCGGTTCGAACGCCATGAGGTTCACGTAGAGGTCGCCCTTGATGCTGCTCCGCACATCGGGCGTCGGCACCGGCTGGTCCGACACGTGGTAATAATTCATTCGCGGCTCGATCGTCGCGATTGCCGTGCTGTCCTTCCCCAGCACATCCAGCGTTGCACCGATCACCGACCGCTGTGGCTCCTCGCGGCCCCACACGTTCTTAAGCCGCACCGTGTTCCCGGCGACGGTAAGCGATTGCCCCGGCACCAGCGTCGCCTCCCGCTCGGTGCGAAACGTGGATGATGCCGTGACTCCGATGGCGACGAACAGCGCGCCAATGTGCGCGATGTATCCGCCGTAGCGGCGGCGGTTGCCACGGACGAGACGCACGACCGCCGTGGGCCAGGACTCACCGTGCGCGCGACGTCGTGCGCGCGCTCCGATCCAGTACTCGCGCAGATTGCCCACCGCCGCGTAGCCGACGAACGCGAACGCGAGAATGGAGTAGACCCCGCGCGCGCCGGCGAGAATCGCGATCGCGCCGAGAATCGCCGCGCCGATCGTGGGCGGGAACAACCTCTTGCGCGCGTCGGCCCAGGTGGTGCTGCCCCATGGCAGCGACGGCCCAACGCCCATGAGAAAAATGAGCGCCACCATCGCCGGGACGGCCATCCGGTTGAAGAACGGCTCGCCGACGCTGACTTTCACGTCACGCAGCGCTTCGGCGATGAGCGGGTATAGAGTCCCGACGAGCACCGTCAGCATCACGGCGGTGAGGAAGAGGTTGTTCAGCAGGAACACCGTCTCACGCGACGCGGCGCCTCCCAGCTTGCCCTTGGTGTGAATGCGCTCCGAGTTGCCGGCCACCAGCACCAGCGTCGTCACGAGCACGATGCCGATGAATGCGAGGAAGTAGTAGCCGATGGCGCCCGTCGTGAACGCGTGGACGGACGAAAGAATTCCGGAGCGGGTCAGGAACGTGCCGAGGATCGTCAGCACGAACGTCGCGACGCACAGGTTCAGCGTCCACAGCCTGAGCATGTTGCGCCGTTCCTGCACCATCACGGAGTGGAGGTAGGCGGTCGCCGTGAGCCATGGAAGAAACGACGCGTTCTCGACGGGATCCCACGCCCAGTACCCGCCCCAGCCGAGCACCTCGTACGACCACCACATGCCGGCGATGATGGCGGCGGAGAGAAATGCCCACGACGCGAGCATCCATCGCCTCGAAAGGATCGACCAGTCGTTCGATGCCGCCTCGTTGGAGAAAATGGCGCCCATCGCGAACGCGAATGGGACCGACATCCCGACGTAGCCGAGGTAGAGAAGCGGCGGGTGAACCGCCATCAGGATGTGAATCTGAAGCAGGGTGTTGGGTCCCGGGCCGTCCGCCGGCACTGGCGACATCGGGAGAAACGGATCGGCGGGGCCGACGAGCAGAACCGCGAAGAACGCCGCGACGGCGAGCAGCGTCATCGCCGCGTACGGAATGAGGTTTCCCGGGCGGCGGCTGTGAAACCAGACGACCGCGGCGGCGTACAGTGCCAGCACCCAGGCCCAGAAAAGAATCGAGCCTTCCAGTGCGCCCCACAGCGAAATGACCGTGAACAAGAGCGGCGTGGAGCGGCTGCCTACCGCAGCCACGTACGACACTGAAAAATCGTGCGTGACGAGAGCGACGACCATCAGCACCGTCGCAATGCTCACGAGCAGGAAGTTCGTGTACACGGCGCCGTAGGTCAGCTGAAGCCACTCCCGCCGCCCGGTGCGGATCGCTACAGGGGTGGCGAACACTCCGAGCACCACGACTGCGACCGACACCAGCAACGCATTGTGCGCGATGGGACCGATCAAGAGGTCGACTGCTTGATGAGCGTCTTGTATTTCTCGTGCGCTGCCTCGCCGGGCTTGGGCGCGCGGTACTCGTTCGAGTGCTTTATCATCAGGCTCGACGCCTCGAAGACTCCGCCCGCGCCAACGTGTCCTTCGACGATGACTCCCATACCGTCGCGGAACATCTGGGGCGGGGCACCGGTCGATTGGACCTGCATCTCCCGCGCGCCGTCGGTAACGACGAAACGGAGATCGAGCGCCTGCGCGTCCCACTTCACCGAGCCCGGCTTCACCTGACCGCCAAGGCGCACCGGCACACCGACGCCCTCGGTGCCCTTGGCCAGCAGCTCCTGCGGCGTGAGAAAGAACACCACGTTCTTTTCAAGACCGCCGAACAGCAGCCAGCCGAACACCGCGATGATCACGGCCGCACCTCCCAAAACCCACGCTCGCTTCATTACCGGTTCTCCCCACCGTGCTGGTGTAGCATCCGCTCATACCCGGCGCGCGCACTCCCGCCCTTTCGGACGAGGCGCCACATATATCCGAGAAGCACGACCCACGTCACCGTGTAAGCCGCGATGATGAAGGCCTGATTCGACGCATCCATCGTCACCTGCCTCCCATTGCTGCCGCTTCGGCCATGTTCTCGACTTCCCTCTCGAGACGGGCGATCTCGTAGCGCTTCCGGATGAAATAAATCATCAGGACCAGCAGCGCGATCGCATTCAACCGCAGTCCCATCGTGTACGCCGGATCGAGCGTGGCCGGGCTGGATGGTGGTTGATGGAGCGTTCGCCACCACTTTACCGACATGTAGACAATCGGCACGTTGAGGGCGCCGATCACGCCGACGGCCGCGCACCAGCGCGCCCTCTGCTGTGCATCGTCGACGAGCGCGCGCAGTGAAAGATAGCCGGCGAAAATGAGGAACAGCACCAGCGTTGACGTCAGGCGCGCATCCCATACCCACCAGACGCCCCAGGCCGGGCGCCCCCAGATCATGCCCAGCATCAAAGTGAGTCCGTTGAAGATCGCACCGACCTCGGCTGCTGACGCGGCGATCAGGTCGTCGTTTTCCCGGCGCTTCCAAAGGTAGCGCAAGCTGAAGACGAGCACGACGAAGAACGAGAGGAAGGTCATCCACGCCGCCGGAACGTGGACGTACATGATCTTCTGCAGATGTCCCATGTCGCCTTCGGCGGGGGACGTCAGGATGGAGTAAACCTGGGCAGCGATTACGGCGCCAAAGCCGGCGACCGCCAGCCAGATGCTGGTTCGTGGCGGCGGCGCAGTTGGTGTCTCGCGCAAACGTTCGGATGCGGGGTTCAATTGGTCTTCAGGCTTCGATGACGTGTTCAAAAGCAATGAATGTGGCTACAAGGAATACTAGGTCGTAGGCGGCGAGCAGTCGAATCCAGGCACCCGATTCGTGCATGAGATCGGCGCCCAGCAGCGCCTTTGACGCCGTCGTCGCCGCGAGAAGGACCGGCACGAGCATCGGGAACAGGAGCAGCGGAAGCAGAACTTCACGGGCACGGCTTCGGCTCGTCATCGAGGCGTAAAACGTACCCAGCACGACGAGGCCGACGATGCCAAGCGCGAAGACGCCGAGCAATGACGGCCACGTGTCCGGGATGCGAATGCCGAATAACACGATCCCCGCCGCCACGACGATTGCGACCATCAGTGTCAGGAACAACAAGTTGCCGAGCAGCTTCCCGGCGAAGATCGGCCAGCGCGGCCCGGGATACTGCAGCAGCGGCTCGAGCGCGCCGCTCTCCAGCTCGACCTGGAATGACCGGTTGAACGCGAGCACGCCGGAAAAAAGCGTGGCGAGCCACACCGCCCCGACAGCCGCGTTGCGCAGAGCCTCGGCGTCGGGACCGAGAGCCAGCCCGAGGAGAATGAGGATCGTCACGGCGAGCGACGCCACGCTGTTGAAGCCGGCCTTGGCGCGGAGCTCCGTGGTGACATCCTTTCTCGCGATGGCGCGCACACGCCGCCAATCATCCCGCCACGCCATCAGCTCGTCGCCTCGATACGCCCTTCGGCGAGGGTGAGCGTGCGACCCAGCACCGATTTGGCGGGAGCGAGCTCGTGCAGGACCACGAGCGCCGCGCCACCGGACTGCACGAGCCCCAAGATGATGGAGTTCATGAGCTCGATGCCCCCGGCGTCGAGGTTGCTGTACGGCTCGTCGAGCAGCAGAACCCTCGGGGATCGGAGGATGAGCCGCGCGAGCGCGAGCCGGCGCTGCATCCCGGCGGAAAACCCCCGCACGCGGTCGCTCGCCACGTGCGCCAAGCCAACGCGCTCGAGGCTGCCCTCGACCGCCGTGTACGGCAATCCCAGCATGTCCGCCGCGAATCGGAGGTTCTCGCGCGCGGTGAGGTCGTCGTAGAGGCCGGGGGTGTGCGCGAGGTAGCCAACCTGCTCGCGTACGCCGCTGGCGTCGCGAACGATATCGAGCCCGTTGACGGAGCCGGTGCCGGCGCTCGGGTTGAGCAGAGTGCCGAGGATGCGCAGTATCGTGCTCTTTCCGCTGCCGTTCGGTCCCAGCAGCCCGACGGCTTCGCCGCGCCCGACCTCGAGCGATACTCCGCGCAGTACCCATCGGATGCCGAAGCGTTTGCCCAGGCCGCTCAAGTCGATCGCTTTATCGAGCTCGCCGTTTAACATCGGACGAAGCTGTGGACGGAGCATGCGGCTCGCAATGGCGCGTGGTGGGTCAGTTTTGTCATGTTGTTTTGCGCCCTCGGATGGAGGACTTTGCGGCCTCAGGACTAACGGCCATCGACGATCAAGGATTAAGGGAGGACTGAGGAGCTGATCGCTTGCTTCTCCTCGGTCCTCACTTAATCGCCGATCCGCAATGGCCGTTAGTCCTGAGGCCGCAAAGTCCTCAATCCGAAGTCGAACCACGATGACAAACGATGATGCGAGCCCCGCGATGGTGATGTCGCGTTGGGTATCCTCCCTATGATCCGGCATGGCTCACCGGATCCCGGTTTCCGCCGATGACTCGCAAGACCCGTTGAGTCGCATGCGAGTGTTTCAGCTCGCTGGCGAGTTGATTCCCGATTGCTTCGGTGACGCCAAGCTGGTACGGGCAGGACCTATTACCGAGGAGATCGCTGGCCAATTATACGCGGCGGTCTGCTTCATAGAAGCGAACATTTCTGAAGCCTACTCCCGGAGCTCCGGAAAAGACCGAGCGATGCGATTCGAGTACGCGTTGGGTTCTGTCCGCGAAAGCATGAGCTGGTACAAATCCGCAACGCCCATCCTTGGCGAGACAACGGTCAAGGATCGCCGAGATCGCCTGGAAGAGATGCGCCGGATGCTACTCGCGATTATCCCAAGAGAACGCGGCAGAACGATGAAGTAGCGGGACGATTGCGGACTGAGAACTTTGCGGCCTCAGGACTAACGGCCATCGACGATCAAGGATTAAGGGAGGACTGAGGGAGCTGATCGCTTGCTTCTCCTCGGTCCTCACTTAATCGCCGATCCTCAATGGCGGTTAGTCCTGAGGCCGCAAGGTCCTCAGTCCGCAATCGCAGGTGAACGTCACCGGAAATGACCCACTAGATAATGGCGGCGAGCCTGGCAGAAACCACGAGCGTATATTCGGTGAGACATTTCCAACCAGGAGCTCGCTGGTGTTCTCTCTGCTTCGCCCGACAATTGTTGCGCTGTTGCCGTTCTCCCTCGGCTGCGCCGGTGCGGCCATGTATGGTGCGCCGTCCCCTGTCGTTGATCTGTCGCGCGCTCCCGTGGGCGCGATCGAGTTCGCATCGAACCCCGCTGAGCCGCGCCTCGCGAACCTGAGGCAGCTCACTCAGTCGGGCGAGAATGCGGAGGCGTACTTCTCGGCCGATGGACAGCGATTGATCTTCCAGGCAACGTGGCCGGGCTTCAGCGAGTGCGACCAGATGTACACGATGAACCTCGACGGCCGCGACCTGCGACGCGTCTCCAACGGTTTCGGCCGCACGACCTGCGGCTACTTCTTTCCCGCGGGCGACCGCGTGCTCTTCAGCTCCACTCATCACGTGAGCGAGGCTTGCCCGGCCAAGCCCGACCGCAGCAGCGGCTACGTGTGGCCGCTCGATGACTACGACATCTACACGGCGCGGCCCGACGGCTCGGACCGGCGCCGCCTGACCGATTCGCCGGGTTACGATGCCGAGGCGACCATCTCGCCTGACGGGTCGACCGTCGTCTTCACATCGGTGCGCGGCGGAGACCTCGACATCTACGCGATGAATGCGGACGGGGGCAACGTGCGCCGTCTGACCTCGGAAGCGGGATACGATGGCGGTGCTTTCTTTTCGCGGGATGGACGCCAGATCGTGTACCGCGCGTACCATCCGGCAGACTCCGCCGAGCTCGCGGACTATCGCACTCTTCTGCGTGCGGGCCTGGTGAGACCGGGGAAGCTCGACATCTGGATCATGGATGCGAACGGATCGAACAGGCGACAGCTGACAAAAAGCGCCGGAGCCAGCTTCGCGCCTTTTTTTCACCCGAATGGCCGGCAGGTCATCTTCAGCTCGAACATGCTCGACTCGCGCGGACGCAACTTCGACATCTATCTGATCAACACGGATGGCACGGGCCTCGAGCGCGTGACCGTGCACGCCGAGTTCGATGGGTTCCCGATGTTCAGCCCGGACGGGAAGCGGCTGGTGTTCGCGTCGAACCGGGGAGCGGCACGCGCCGGCGATACCAATATTTTCACGGCCGACTGGGTCGATGCTCCCCCCGCGGCCGCGGCGAGTTGTCCCAGCGCGGGCGCGCTAGTCGCGGGATTGAAGTCGCCGCTGGCGCACGTCCGCTATCTCGCCGACGACGCGCTCGAGGGCCGGCTCGCTGGTAGCGCC
>JBGTEZ010000364.1:0-4023 GCA_041747535.1 Gemmatimonadaceae bacterium | reverse complement strand
AATTGCGTTTTCTGGTCCATGGGTGACAGTTGACTCCACGGCATTGGGGCACCTCCTCGATTCAGGTGCCCACAGTATGAACAAACTGTTACCCATGTCCCCGGACTAAACTGTTACCTATGTGTCTGGACCGTACCGCGGTTTAACTATCAGTGAACTAAACTCCTTCTCTCAGACTTTTCGTGAGCGAAGGTGCATCCGGGAAACTCGGCTGAGCAGGTTACCGGCACCGGTCGGTTAACGCAGCAGAACGACAAAACGGTGAGAGGAGGACATTATTATGAGAACAAATTGTCTCTGGCTTTGCGGTGTGACGTTCGCAACGCTACTGCTCGTGTATAGACCCTTAGTCGCTGAAGATCTGGGCCATTCAGAACAACCTATGGAGCGAGAAGCGCCGTCCAACGCGCAGAAGCCAATTTCAAGCTCGCCGACCAAGTCATCGGCGGCAGCGTTGGCGCGGATGAAAGCACAGGAGGAAAGAGAGCGGCAGGTGCAAGCGGAGAGAGAGAAGAGAAAGCGAGTGCAGGAGGACAGTGAACGGCGAGCGAAAGAAGCAAGTGATCGACAGCACGAGGAGAAAGGACGGCAGGAGGCGATGCAGGGGCAGTTGCGAGCCGAGAAGCGTCAGCTGCTGCGGGAGCTAGACGATATTGAGCGCCAGCTGCGAGTGGTTGAGGGGGATCGACGCGAGACGATCCGGCGGCTGAAAAATATCGATCGGACGATGGAACGGGAAGGCGCGGAGCGGTCGCGGTGAGGAGAGTGGGACGGTCCTCTAAATCTCGGCTAGCCGTAGCAGACTGAAACGGAGCATCGGCGAATATTGCTTGAATAGCGTTGGTCGAGCAAGAGGTCTGCAATCGGTTAATCTGCGTCCTGGGCGAGACGAAAGCCGACATCGAGGTCCCGGAGGCCGGAAGGCTTCAGGACCCGGAACGCCGAGCGGATTTCCACCGCTGGGCTGGCCCAGGAACCCCCACGGTACACACGCTGGCCACAATCACCGCCGGCGTCCGCTTCCCAAGCCTTGCCGTCGGTCGGTGCGCCCTTGTAGTCATCATGAGCGCAGTCCGCCACCCATTCGAATACATTCCCCATCATGTCGTAAAAACCCCACGGGTTCTCTTTGAACCGTCCGACCGGTGCGGTGTATGCATGCTGTTCCCCACACGCATGAGGTTCCGATTTAATTCCATACCGGCTCTTGACGTCCTTCCCGTTGATTTGATCCAACACGTTGGCGTAGGTGCAGGCCTCCATACTGGCATCCCCCCAATGACGCTGGCCCGTCGTCCCCGCGCGAGCGGCATACTCCCACTCCGCTTCAGTGGGTAGCCGAAACTTCTTGCCTGTCTCCTTCGACAGCCATTCGGCATAGGCATGCGCATCATCCCAGGACACATTGATAACCGGTAGGCGTCCGCGGTCCTCTTCGGTCAGCTTCTCACCGAAGCCTTGGTCACTTGGCGGTCGGCGGTTAGTGGCGTAAGCGAAGCGGTCGTATTCGTCGAACGTGACTTCGTGGCCGCTCAGCTTGAAGGCCTTCATGATATGGACCGAGTGGCGAGGCGTTTCGGGGCGGAATCCTTCTTTATCGGTCTCGGGTGAACCCATCTCAAACTCCCCACGCTCGACGTCGATCCAATCCGCTTTCTCGTAAGGTGTCGGACGCTGCCGCTCCCGCTCGACCTCAAGCTCGCGGTACTGCCAGAGGCTGAACCCGGTGAGGATGAGGACGGTGCAGACGACGAGGCCACGGCGGATTAAGCTTCTAAGGCGGTCGGCAGCCAAACTATCCGCGATGAACTCGCGGTCGCTTCTATCCAAATCCGCCCCACGCTGTTCTAGCCAACGCTTGGCCTCCGTGAGAGGCGCATCCCGCAACAACCAATCCCTAGATCGTCGCTTTTCTGACCATTTTTCTCGCCAGTCACGCAGCCGCTCTCGCCACAGGAGGTATTCGCGGTCCGCTTCCACCCAGTTGCGGAGACGGGACCAGTGCGAAATCAGGGACTCATGGGCAACCTCGACGGTATCTTCGGTGGAGCGCGCATCGCCGCCCGTCACGAGCAGTCTCGCGTCCGCCAGGGACTTGATGATCGCACGGGCAGTTTTATCGAGCTCGGCCAGACACGCTCGACGGCGGGTCGCCTCCTCCGATGCACCAGTTCTGACGAGCTGTAGAAAGATGCGCGGTAGGGCTTCTTGCTCGGTCGGCGAAAGACGGTGGTAGACCTCCTCGGCCTTCTGCGCCAAGGCGCCATCGAGTTCACCCATGGCGGTGTAGGTTGAATTCAACATCGAACCACCGTGGCGAGCGGGGTCGTCCCAGAGACCCTTCAAGACGAATTCAAGCAGGGGCAGGCGACCGGCGGAATCCCCGACATGCTCCAGAATGCGCTCGGCCAGGCCCGGTTCGAATCGAACCCCCAATTTCTTTGCCGGTTCTTCGATGACGAGCCTCAGTTCCTCGCGACGCATGGGGCCGACGATAACCTGGTTATCTTGAAGTCGGTCCGCCAGCGGGCGGTAGCCGACGGCGCGGGCCATGAAATCGGCCCGCAGGGTCAGCACGACTGTCAGGGCCTTCGCGGCTGCGGCGGTGAGCAACTCGTCGATAAAGAGGCGTGCGTCTGATTCTGGCGCGAGCGTGTAGAGCTCTTCCCATTGATCGACGATGAGGAGCAGGCGCTCGGTACCCCGTTGCTCTTTTAGAATGCGCTCGCTGATGTCTCGGATGTGGACGGTACCCTGCCGCAAAGCCCTATCGTGCTCGCCTATCGCGATGATCTGCCTGTCGGCACCTTCCTCCGGGATGAGGAGCGGCACCAGCGCTGTGGCGAGGTTGTGAAGCGGTCGATCGTTTGGGGTCATCGTCACAATTTCCCACGGGGCTCGCGTGTCTTGACGGAGCATCGGGACCAGCCCAGCGCGGACGACGGAGGACTTGCCACTGCCCGAGGCACCCACGACTACGACGAAGTGACGCTCTTTGACGGCCTCATGTAAGGTCTTGATGGCCGCATCACGGCCGAAGAAAAAGGCCGCGTCTTCTTCGCGAAAGTAGGCGAGCCCCTTGTAAGGGCAGACGCCCGCAAGGGTCTCTCGGACACGTTCGCGAAGATCGGGTCCAGGTGACTCGCCGCGCACCGCGGACGCAAGGATCGCGAGCATCATTGGTTGATTGATGCCGGAGCGGAGGTCGACCCAGGTGTTTTGCCCGAGAAAACCGAGCGCTGGATCCGCATTGGGCAGGAGCACCGGAATCACCGGAAAACGTGGCTCGCGGGACTGACGATCGAGAGCGGCGAACTTCTCGCGTTGTTGCCAATGCCCCATATCCCCCGGTCCAATGCATACGACGATTGCACCGCAGGTCGCGAGTGCATGTTCCAGTGCCTGTGGCCAAGGCTGGCCAGGAGTGAGATACCAGCGGTCGAGAAAGACACTGAGGCCCAGCTCACGAAGCTGATGCGCGAGTGCCTCCACCTCCCGCTGGTCGTGCCCGTGGTAACTTAGGAATGCGTCAAATTGGGGTTGCATGCAGTCCCCTCCCCGCCCAAGCGCGGCAAACAGCTCGAGTTATGGGGTGCGTTAAGCAAACAGCGAAATAGGCGAAATTGGGGTCAGACTGGGTGGAGACCCCCCTGCCCAACCTCGCACCTGGTAGGTCAATCCGTTGCCGAAGAGCTGCCCGAGGGTCTGGTTCGATGTGTCGAAGTTGAGCGCGGTCAAGATCGGTCTCGTTAGATCTAGATCGTCATGAGGCTCCGATTGGCGCAGGCAGGTTATCAGATCCAGACATTCGGTGCGCCCCTCGCGGGAGGTCTTGCACAATGCCACCTAGAGGGAGTGCCGGGGGGATCCGGGCCAGGAAGTCGGCCCTGATCCAGGGCTACGCCCTATTCGCTCCGGCGCTATGCCGGCGCGGTACGCCGCAATCACCCGCTCAGCGCCCAAGCAGGCCGAGCACCGCGTCCGCGGCCGAGCGGCTGGCATCGCGGCAGAGCGAGCGCTGGA
>JBGTEZ010000363.1:0-5104 GCA_041747535.1 Gemmatimonadaceae bacterium | reverse complement strand
CCGGGGAGAGTGGGACATCCGGCGCGCGCGCGAGCTGCGCGCGGTCGCGCGGGAATGGCACGCGGACATAATCCACGCCCACGATGCCCGCTCCCACTCGATCGGCCTGCTCGCGCAGATTTTCAGGCGTAAGGCCCGGCTTGTCGTCACCAGACGTGTCGTGTTTCCGCCGAAGCGCGTGCGCCTCAAGTACAAATGGGGCGTTGATGCTTTCATCGCGATCTCCAACGCGGTGCGGAACGCGATGGTTGGGGCCGGAGTCGCTGCCGACCGGATTCAGGTCGTCTATTCCGGCGTTCCCGCTCCGCAGGTGAAGCAGCCGCGCAACTGGCGCGAAGAGCGCGGCTGGCCGGCTGACACCGTGGTCTGCGGAATCGTTGGCGCGATGACGCGCGAGAAAGGACTCGATTCCATCGGCGAGATAGCGAAGCGTCTGCCACCGGCGGTGCTCGCCCGAACCCGCCTCGTTCTCCTTGGCGGCAAGGGCAAGGGCAACATCGCCGCCGCCGGTCTCGATGGATTCGATGCCGGGTTCGTCTCCGACATCCATGAGGCCGTCGCGGGATTGGATTTGCTTTGGCACCCGGCCAAATCCGAGGGGCTTGGAACCGCGGTGATCGATGCCATGGCACTCGGCGTCGCCCCAATCGCCTTCGCAGTCGGGGGTCTCCCGGAGGTGATCGAGGATGGGGTGAGCGGCCGGCTCGTGCCCCCCGGGAATGTCGATGCGTTCGCCAAGGCGGTCGCGGAGCTCATAACAGATGGCCCCCAGCGCGACCGGCTCGCGGACGGGGCGCGGAAAAGAGCCCGCCAATTCGATTCGGGTGCGATGATCGAACGCACTGCTGAGGTGTATAAGGGCGTTACCGCGGGGTAGCGTGTGCTCGTCAGATACTTATACCTTGCACCGTTGACGCCGCATTCGAGACCCGCGCAGATCGCTGGATGAACTCTATCCATGATCTTGACATGACATATCGGAGTTTCCTTGATCTACATCTGCATCCCGACTTACAACGAGAGTCCGACGATCGGCGTTCTCCTGTGGAGAATTCGCCGCGTTTTCCAGGACTACTCGCGCGAATACGAGATCATCGTCTACGATGATGCGAGCACCGACAGCACCCTCGAGACGCTCAAGCCGTACGCCGACGTCATTCCGCTGACGATCCTCCGCGGAGAGGCCCGGCAAGGGTTTGGCTTCGCGCTCGAAAAGCTTTGCCGCGAGGTGAGCCGCCGCACCCGTTACGCGCGACGCGACGCCGCGATCGTAATGCAGGCCGACTTTACGGATCAGCCCGAAAGCATTCCGGAGCTGGTGAAGCGGTTCGAGGGAGGCGCGGACATCGTTGCCGCCCGCCAGCAGGTCGCGGAAGCTCCGGCGGCGGTGCGGAAGCTCCGCCGTCTGGCCGGGTGGATTCACCGCTCCGAGATCCCGAAAAGCGCCGGCGCGGATCCGTTTACGACTTTCCGCCTCTACCGCATCTCGGTTCTGCGCGAGCTACTCAAGTCGCTCGGTGACAAGCCACTCATCACGACCAGCGGGTGGGCGGCAAACATGGAGCTGCTCGTCAGGTCGACGCGTTTCGCGCGTCGCATTGAAAATGTCGACCTCGCGCCACGCTACGACCTGCGCACGAGAGAAACGAGAGTGCGGCCGCTCGCGGACGCCTACAATCTGTTGCGCTTCAGTCGGCGCGCGCGCCTGATGTCGGCCCCGGTCGGGGGTGTAGCGTGAGCGTCATGATGCGGTCTGCCTCCGCCCTGCTCTTCGCCGTCACGGCTGCGGCCGGCGGTCAGGCGGGCACCGTTCCGGACCAGGCAGCGGCTTCGAGGCGAGCCAAGGTCCCGTTCGGCGTCGGCGAGCGCCTGGAATTCGAGGTGCGCTTCGGCCGGATCAAGGTAGGCAATGCCCACATGGAAGTTGTCGCTCTCGACCACCTGCGCGGGCGCACCGCCTGGCATACCGCTTTCTGGGTTCAGGGTGGAAACTTTCTGTATCGCGTGAACGACGTCTACGAGAGCTGGATCGACGCCGAGACTCTGTCCTCTCTCCGGTTCGTCCAGGAGCTCGAGGAAGGCGGCAAGAGCACCAACCGTAAGTTCGAGATATATCCGGAGCGCGCGATCTTCATCCAGACCGACAAGAAAGTATGGAAGGAGGAGAAGTCGGTCCCGAACCCGCTCGATGATGGGTCGTTTCTGTATTTCATTCGTACCATCCCTCTGGTCGTCGGCCAGACGTATGACTTCGACCGCTATTTCCGCCCCGATCGGAATCCGGTCCGCATCAAGGTGCTGCGCAAGGAGCGGATAAGGGTTCCGGCCGGGACCTTCAACGCGATCGTGATCCAGCCCGTGATCAAGACGAAGGGAATATTTTCCGAGAACGGCCACGCCGAGATCTGGCTATCCGATGACGATCGCCACATCATGCTCCAGCTGAAGTCGAGACTTTCGTTCGGCTCGCTCAATCTGTATCTCAAATCCTATTACCCATCGCCGAGCCCCTAGGCGGTAAACGAAAGCCCCGCTCACCCCGCTCCGCGGGAAAGGCAAAGGGGCCCGTTTCCGGGACACCGGAAGCAGATCTGTCCAGAATCCGCACCGTTCCAATCGAGCGGCGGCCGAACAAGGTTGTCGCTGAGGAATTCGCTTCCCCGCCCCGAACGACCGGCGAACGCAGCTTCGCGGAATTCCTCGCCTCCCTTCCCGATGTGCTCGTGGCGCGCGACTTCCGCCGCGTCGTCGCAGCGATCGCCACGGCTCACCGTCAAAAGCGCGCGATAGTCGTGATGCTCGGCGGACATATCGTCAAGACGGGTTTGGCCCCTCTCCTCATCGAGCTCATGGAGCGGGGTGTGATCACCCACCTGGCGATGAACGGCTCCGCCGCGATCCACGACTACGAGATCGCCAGGTTCGGAGCGACGTCGGAGGACGTGGCTCGCGGACTCGTCGATGGAACATTCGGGATGGCAGAAGAAACGGGTCGAGGGATGAATGACGCGTTCACCGCCGGCATGGAAAAACAGTGGGGTATGGGCGAAGCGCTCGCGCGCGCGCTCGAAGGCGAATCGCTGGTGAATCCGGAGCTGTCGGTGCTGCTGTGCGCGAACAGACTTGGAATCCCCTCGACCGTCCACGCGGCGATCGGCGCGGAGATAATTCACCAGCACCCCGCCGCCAGTGGCGCGGCGATCGGTGAAACGAGCCACCGGGATTTCAGGCGGCTCGCGGCTTCACTCCCCGCTTTACACGATGGAGGCGTCGTCCTGAATCTCGGGAGCGCCGTCATCATGCCCGAAGTATTTCTCAAGGCGCTGACGATCGCGCGCAACCTGCACGCGGGAAAGCCGACGGGATTCACGACCTGCGATCTGGATATGCAGCGGCACTACCGGCCGCGGGTGAACGTCGTTCAGCGGCCGACCGCGGGGAGCGGGAAAGGCTACGAGATCACGGGGCACCATGAGATCATGGTGCCGCTGCTCGTGTGGGCTGTGATCGAAGCGGTGGAAAACCGGAGTTAGCCGGGCACGCGCGCATCGACTGGGCCCGCAAACTGAACTTGTGGTGAGCTTGGAGCTGAAAAGCTGGCAGCTAACCAGCTACACTACGTCGGGACCCGCCTCGACACCTTACAGGACAGTCAAAAAACGAGCCCTGGACGTCGCGCAGAAGCCGGAGGGTCGCTTGCGCTGTCACGGGGTTTGCCGCTCTCAGCTGGCTACTCCAAGGCTGCCAGCTGATCACACGTTCAGTTGCTCTCTGCTGCTAGTACCTCGTCAGCCGCGTCCCCGAGAATCTGTCCCTCAGCCGCGCCGCGGTTCCCGGCGCAACGAGCCGAACTCCGAGATAAAGCACCCCGCCGACGATGAGCACCTTGAGTGCGACGGCAACCACCCAGAAGGTCAAAGCGAGAATTCCGCCGAACAGCTTGAACACCATGCCCACGGCAAAGAGGCCCAGCATGGCGATAAGGCCGATCATGAAAATGGCGCGTAACATGATGTTCTCCAAAACGGTGACAATATTCCCTACGCTGACCCGGGCCGGGATGTTTCAGAGGCCCGTTTGACCCGCCGGCCGGACGTCATCGTCGCCGGCAGCGGTCTTATCGGTCTGGCGTCCGCTCTGGCCCTCGCCGAGCGTGGGCTCAAGGTATCACTGATCGGGACCCACCGGCCAGGCGAAGCATCGAGCGCGGCCGCCGGAATGCTCGCCCCCTCGGTCGAGCGCGCCACCGGCCCCGCCCACGATTTCGCCATCGCCGCCCGCGACCGCTATCCGAGCTACCTCGACTACCTCGCCGACCGCACCGGAATCCGCGTTCCACTCAACCGTCTCGGAATCCTGCAGCTGGCGCTCAGCGAAAAGGGCATCAAGGGACTCAAGCGCACAGCGCTTACCTCAAGCAGATGGCTCAGTGCTGCCGAGGTGAGCGATCTCGAGCCGTCTCTTTCACACGGGCTCGGCGCGATGTACAACCCCCTCGATGGCGCGGTAGACAACGTCATCCTCCTGGGCGCGATGGACAGTTTGGCTTCCTCGACGGGGTCGATTACCCGCCTCGATGACGCGGTAATGAGCCTAAGCCCACGGCGAGACTCGGCCGCCGTCGTGCTGCGATCGGGTGAGACGCTCGATTCCGCGCACGTCGTCGTCGCCGCCGGCGCGTGGGCGGCCCAGATCGAGGGCGCGCGATTCGCCAAAGCCGTAGCTCCGGCGCGAGGACAGCTCGTTCTTTACCCGGCGTGCCCGCTTCGGCACGTGGTGTATGGGCCACACGGATACGTCGTCCCGCGCGGCGATGGTGTGATCGGTGGCAGCACGATGGAAAACGTGGGTTTCGATGCTCAGACCACGGATGCCGGTGTGAAAAAGGTGCGACACGCAGCGGAGGAGATTTGCCGCCAACTTTCCACCCTCGGGGCGCCAAAAGCCTGGGCCGGACTCCGCCCCGTCACCCCCGACATGCTACCCATCCTCGGCAGCGACCCGGCTCATCCGTCGATCATCTACGCCTGCGGACATTCACGCAACGGAGTGCTCATGGCGCCCCTGACGGGAGACGTCGTGGCCGATCTTGTGACAGGAGCAC
>JBGTEZ010000362.1:0-3373 GCA_041747535.1 Gemmatimonadaceae bacterium | reverse complement strand
CACGGGATCAGGCTGCAATCTTCGAACGCGATCTGCGGGAGTCACGCCGGGTGACTCTGGCCGAATGGGAAGGCCGGCCATGGAGCGACAAGTTCCTCGACGCGCTGGCGGGACTCTTGAGTTCGCAGTTGTAGTTGGCGCGGGCGCACGCCCACATCGCGGGCGGCAGGCTTAATCGTGTGGTAATCACTACGCGTTGGGTGCCTGTTTTACGTTGAGGACGGAATGACTGCGCCGTCATGCTGGACGATGTCGTCGGCTACGACTCGGCCAACAGCCAGGGTGTCCACAGGCTCAAACAGATGAACGTCGAACGAGGCCGTCGCCCGGCGCGCTTCGTCGTCTTTTTTGCTGGGTCACATTCTGGGCTTCCCGCACGGCTCCGGCCTGACTGCAACCATTGATCACGTAACAAGTGCATGAGCCTGGCCACTGCGGATGCATGGTCTTAGAGCGCATCGCACGTGCCTGCCTGACAGCGCGGTTGCACGCAGATGCGCGCGGACGCTGCTGACCTTACCCCGCGCGGGTCGAGCGGGCGCCGAGCTTGCCGATGGAGAGCGCCAGCTTGTCCTTCGCCGCGCGCAGCGCCCCAGCAGTCTGGCAACGCCCAGCGTTTTCGAGCGTGGCGATCAAACCGTTGAACGCAGCCTCGAGCTCGTTGGTGAGAACGTGATCGCCGAGTGCGGACAGCATACGGCCGATCACGTCTTCCACGCGCAATTGCAACTCCGGCGGCAGCCGGTCGAACAGCAACTCGAACGTACGCAAGATCTCGGCATAACTCGAGTCCGGTGCGAAGGTGAGGCGATGCCGTTCGGCTACGCGGCGAAGATCATCGAGCACGGCGCCGGGCTCGACTCGCGCCAGCCTTCGATCGGGATCGAGCGCGAGGATCTGGCCCAGGTATTTGGACATGTCCATGACCACCGCGACGTTGCAGCATTGACCGCAGAGGCTGGTGCCGCCGCCGCGCGAGAGAACCGGGGCACCGTGCTCGCGGCAAAGGGCGATCGTCTCCACTACATCGTCTATGGTTCGCGGGACGACAATGCCGATCGGCACCTGGCGGTAGTTCGAGGCATCGGTCGCGTAGAGCGCGCGGCTGCCGGCATCGAACCGCACCTCGCCCTCGATGCGTGTACGGAGCTCGGAGGCCAGGGCATGGGCATCGATGTTCAACAAGTATGAGGCCTTGGCGTCATCGACGACTACACTGCGTAACGCTCGCGGACCGGTCGCGCTCCGCTCCACCGGGATCGAGAGCCGGGTGATCGGCGGCGATGCGGTGGTCTCCCAGCTCGTCTGTATGGACGACGCGGTCGCGCTCGCGAACGCGTTCCTCGACGGCGTCCCGCTCCCGACCGTGCAAGCGGTCGCGTCGGAGCAGATCCGCGAGCGAGCCGTGCTTCGCGCCCCGGACAACATCACGTGTCCCCTCGTCCAAGTGATCCGCCCGCTCGCCTCGAACGGAGGCCTTGAGGTGCGCTACACGCGCGACGAGCTCGCCGCGAGCGGACGCGAAGCCGGCGCAGTAGAGTGCAGTAGAGTACGGCGTGAGCTTACGCGAAGAGTTGAACACCATGGTCGCCACCGGTGCCGTCACGTCGACGTCGGTTCGCGTGTGGGCCCGCGGCAGCCAGCCTGGCCCCCACCGGCTCGTCATCGAACCCGAAGGTGCGGCCGCGATCGCCGTCGACATCGCGCTGCCGGACGGCGCTTCCGATCGCACCGGTGCATGGACCTACCCGGATGACTTCCCGAACGCCGTGCCACTCGCCGCGATGACGGCACACAGCTTCCGCGTCGTGCACCGCGACGCCGCGGTCGTCGTCGAACGGCTGGTGACACGACATCGCAGCGAACGTGAAGCGATGTGGCGCATGCGCCGGATCGGGCGCGGTCGTGAAGCGACCCTGGCCGACGCGTCAGACTCCGCGGCGACGAGCAGTGCGAGCATGGCGACGGGCGCTCGGTCGTAGCGCGCGCTGAGATCGGGGCGCACTCGTCATGTTACGATGACTGGCTGGCCGTGAGCTCGAGGAGGCTTCGCATCGTTCATGCGCGTGTGCCGGCGATCGCGGCGAGCCGTGCACGAGCAGCGAGATCCAGAACATCGCACCGAACCCGAGCGCCTCCGTATGGGCTTCGCGGATCACGCCACCGCCGCGTGTTTCGGGGTCGGGCGGCGGCGCTTCACGCGTGACGAGGCTCGCGGGCGTGACGGCGAGGAGCAACGTGACGATCGCTCCGACGATCAGGATCAAGAGCCACGGCGCATCGAACGCGAGCGGGCCTCGGAGGCCGATCCAGGCGCCGCAGCCCGGATCGCGAAGAACAGCATCAAGAAGAAGTACACGGCGCTCAGTCCCAGGCCGCGATTGGTCCCGGTTACCAGGCAGCGTCTCATGATCGTCTCCTTGACCCATCCACTTTGAACCATCCACCTTGAGAACCGTCTGAACAGGTTCGGAGCCTTCTTACTGTAATCCGGGCGTGTCATCCGGCCGCTGCGCTGGAATCGCTAGCCACGGTGGCCGTTCCGACATTCGCCGCAAGACGAAGCCGATGGCTCTCCTGCTGCCGCCACGCCTCGTTTTGGCTCGATACGTTTAATTAATATCCAACGGGACTCCTCGATCATGCGTTTCATGGCTCTTCTCGCTGCCAGCGCTCTCGCCGTCGCCGCGCCACTTCCGGCCGCCGCGGTCGAGGTGCCGATTCCAACGATCCCCTACACGCGGTTCGTGCTGCCGAACGGATTGACGGTGGTTGTCAGCGAGGATCACAAAGCCCCGGTGGTGGCGGTCGGCGTGTGGTATCACGTCGGCTCGGCCCAAGAGCCGCCCGGCAAGACCGGGTTCGCGCATTTGTTCGAGCATCTGATGTTCAACGGATCGGAAAACGCCCCGGGCGACTTCTTCGAGCCGCTGCAGCAGATCGGCGCGACGGACAGCAACGGCACCACCGATTTCGACCGCACCAACTATTTCCAGACCGTGCCGACCGCGGCGGTCGAGCGTGCGCTGTTCCTGGAGTCCGACCGCATGGGCTATCTGCTCGGCGCGGTGACGCAGGAGAAGCTCGATAATCAGCGCGGCGTCGTCCAGAACGAGAAGCGGCAGAGCGACAACAATCCGGGCGGGCTCGCCTTCTACGAAATCCTTGAAAACGTGTTTCCGGCCGGTCATCCAGACCGCCACACGCCGATCGGTTCGATGGCCGATCTTGATGCGGCGAGCCTGGCCGACGTCAAGGACTGGTTCCGCGACAATTACGGGCCCAACAATGCGGTGCTGGTGCTCGCCGGCGACATCTCCGCCGCGCAGGCGCGGCCGTTGGTCGAGAAGTATTTCGGCGCCATCAAGCGCGG
>JBGTEZ010000361.1:0-2097 GCA_041747535.1 Gemmatimonadaceae bacterium | reverse complement strand
CACCTAAGGGGGTGGGCGCCGTCGAGCCCGGCTTGTCCGCGTCCGCAACCGAGCTCGAGAAGTACATGCGGAACGCGCTCGATCTGGCGCGCGACGCGATGAGGCGGAATGAGGTGCCGGTCGGAGCGCTCGTCGTGAGTGGCAGCTCGATCGTCGCCGCGGCAACGAATCGCACGGTGCGCGACCAGGATCCAACCGCTCACGCGGAATTGCTCGCGATCCGCGAAGCGGCCGCAAAGCTCGACCGGTGGCGGCTGGACGACTGTGCGCTTTACGTGACCATGGAGCCGTGCGCAATGTGCGCGGGAGCGATCGTGCTATCGCGGATGAAGCGCGTCGTCTTCGGAGCGTGGGATGAGAAAGCGGGAATGGCTGGCTCGGTCGCCGACCTGCTTCGACACCCCCGGCTCAATCACCGGCCGGAGGTGAAGGGCGGAGTGCTGGCGGACGAGTGCGCCGCACTCCTTTCGGATTTCTTTCAGGCCCAGCGCGCTTCGGGCCCCGGATCCGCCTAGAGGATCGGCTCCGAGCTAAGCGCCTTCTGGCGCTGGAAATACAGCGCCGTCTCGAGAATCAGCGCGTTGGTGTTCAGGCTCGGCTCGCCCGTCGGCTGCAGGTTGGACTCGTAGATTCCCGCGCCCCAGCCGGATCCGGCGACGCCCGCCGGCTGCACGGCCTCGAAGACCTTGAGCGTATAGGGCGTCGGCATCAGCGCCCGGTACGCGAACGCCGCTTTCGAGCTCACCCACCTCGGCTGCTCGACATAGGTGCCGTCCTCGGGGCCTTCCACCACGAAGGTGCGCCCGTTGTGAAACACGCTGTAGTAGTAGAAATAGTGCGGAGGATCGGGCAGTGCGTCCTCGGTAACCATCGTCAGGATTCCTTTCTGCGCGTGTCGCGCTTCCTGCACCATCAGCACCCGCTCCGCGTGCTTTCTGAGATCCGGATGGTAATAGCCGGTCTCGAGTCCGAGCATCACGTACGGCTCGCTGGTGATACGCGCTCCTCCGCGGCTATCCGTGTACACTCGCACCCCGAGGATCTCGACCGGTGTCGCATTCACGCTGGGATCGAGGGCAGTCGCCGCGGTCACACCCCATAGCTTGAAGCCCGCGGCGCCGTACTGCTCGTACCCGAGCCCGCCTTCGCGATAAGTAAAAAATCCTCCAAACTGATCGCGATCGGACCCGCGCAGCACGCCACCTCTCACGAGCTGCGACATGTCCAGCCGGTTGACGATGCTCTGCACCTTGGCGGCGTACTGCGGCTCATCCTTCGCGAGAATCCTGAGCGCAATGAGCAGTCTCCCAATGTCTACGGGCGACCACCCGGTGCCGGTATTCGTGAAGGTGAGATCACGCCGGACCATGCGGCCGGTTACGGCATCGTATGTCCGGTTGAACCCGACGTTCTGGACGATGCCCATCGTATTGAAGGTCTCGAGCAGCCGTTGAATTCGCGCGTCAAACGTTGCGTCCGAGATTATTCCGAGCTCGTGCGCGGAGTAAACGGCGGCCAGCAGACTTCCCATGTCCCAGACGGTGATGTACTGGAAGGTGTTGTGCGCCCACGCGAGACCGGTGGCGGGCTCGGACTTCCGCTCGATGAACTGCCACGCGATGCGGGCGGCGTCGAGGTAGATCTCGGCTTCCGTTCGCGCTGGCGTCGGCGGCGGGGTGGGAGTCGGGGCTGGGTCTGGAGTCGGGGTGGCGCCCGGGTCAGTCGGCGTCGGAGAGTCGGCCTTGCACGCGAACAGGACGACGAGCGGCAGGATGGCCAGAACTCTTCGGATCGACTTGCTGGATAGCATACGCAGCCTCATTTGTGGATGGCAGCAACGAACTGCCCGCATCTCTCAAAACCAGCCGAACGCGCGGCGATAATGCACCGCATCGGACAGGTGTTTACAAGGGCGATATTCATGCCATTTGACCACGTGCGGCCCGAGCTCGGCTATGCGTGGCGGGGTTCGAGTTGCGCCAGCCCTCACGCGCTCTCGTGAGCGACCGGGTTGATGAAGACGTGATTTCCCAATAACTTGCGAGGCTGCAGGACAGGTGGCCGAGTGGTTGAAGGCACCGGTCTCGAAAACCGGCA
>JBGTEZ010000360.1:0-3994 GCA_041747535.1 Gemmatimonadaceae bacterium | reverse complement strand
CGAAACGCTGCTGGCCGCCGAAGCGCGGCAGGACGAGGCACGCGAGCAACGCACTGCCAGCCAGATTCGCCGCGCTCAGGCCTTCGCGCAGCTCGAAGTCGCTTCTGACCGCCAGCGTCACCTGAGTGACGAGTTTCAGTCGGCGACCGGGCGCCTGCAATCGTTGCAGCTCGAGTTGTCGACGTTGTCGAGCGCTGATGCGCAGCTCACCGAGCAGCTGTCGCAGTGGCAGAGCGATCTGGACGCGAGAAGCGCGACACTGGACGACGCCGCGAACAGGCTTACCGCCGCCGAGCAGATGGTGCGGCAGATCGATGAGCAGCTCGCGGCCACTGACATCAGTCTCACTGAGAAGCGCCGGCAGGCCGCCAGTCTCGGCGAAGAGCTCCACGCATCGGAGCTCCGGTATACGGAGCTGTCGGGGAAAAAAGCCGCCATCCGCGAGCGCCTCGAGGCCGAGTGGAGAAAGCCTGTCGACGAGCTGCTGGCCGGCGCCGAGGCGCTCGACATGACGGATGAGGTGCTGCTGGCGGAGGCGGCGCTCGTACGGGAGCAGCTGGAGGTGTTGGGACCGGTGAACCCGCTCGCGATCGAGGAATACGAGGAGGAAACGAAGCGCCTCGAGTTCCTCACCGCTCAGCGCGACGACCTGAACTCGGCGAAAGCATCACTGCACCAGGCGATACGAGAGATCGACACGACGGCGCGTGAGCTTTTTCTTCAGACTTTCGTGCAGGTGCGGGAGAACTTCCGCAACATCTTCATGACGCTCTTCGGAGGTGGCGAATGCGATCTTCGCCTCGAGAACTCGGCGAGTCCTCTCGAGGGCGACATCGAGATCCACGCGTCCCCACGCGGCAAGCGCACCCAGCGAATCCACCTGCTGTCGAGCGGCGAAAAAGCGCTGGTCGCGCTCTCGCTCCTGTTCGGCATTTTCCTCACGAAGCCGAGTCCGTTCTGCCTGCTCGACGAGGTGGACGCGCCCCTCGACGACCAGAACATCGGGCATTTCGTCAGGATGCTCAATCGCTTCAAGGCGAACACCCAGTTCATCGTGATTACTCACAACCCTCGCACTACCACCGAGGCCGCCGACGCGGTGTACGGCGTGACGATGCAGGAGCCGGGAGTATCTTCGCTGGTCAGTGTCCGAATGCGCGGCAGGACCGTCGACGAGACGATTGGCCCTCCGTCATCGGCTCACGCGCCCCATCGTCATCCGCATCCCGCGCCAGCGTCTCTCCCCGCCGCCGACGATACGGTTGAAGTGATCGCCTAGATGCTAGTGGTCATGCAGCGCGGCGCGTCGAGCGAGGACGTGAACCGCGTCGTCAGCATCATTGCGGAGATGGGTTACGAGGGGCGGCCGATGCCGGGCGCCCAGCGCACCGCCGTCGGCCTCATCGGCAACGACGGCCGCGTCGATTCGTCGCGACTCGAGGCATTGCCGGGCGTCGCGGAAGTGGTTCACATCACCCAGCCGTACAAGCAGGTATCGCGGGAGTGGAGGACGGAAAACACCGTCGTGACGATCGCGCCTGGCGTTGCTGTCGGTGGTGACGAGGTGATCATCATCGCCGGTCCGTGCTCGGTGGAGTCCGAGGAGCAGATCATGTCAGCGGCGAGGATCGTGAAGGCGGCCGGCGGAACCGCGCTTCGCGGCGGCGCATTCAAGCCGCGGAGCTCGCCGTATTCGTTCCAGGGGATGGGGCGGCGCGGGCTCGAGCTGCTGGCGCGCGCAAGGAAGGAGACCGGGCTCGCGATCGTCACCGAAGCAATGGATGCGGAAGGCGCGCGCGAAGTCGCGGACGTGGCCGACTGCATCCAGATCGGCGCGCGCAACATGCAGAACTACTCGCTGCTGAAAACCGTCGGGAAACTGAACAAACCCGTGCTGATCAAGCGAGGAATGGCGGCCACGATCAGCGACCTGTTGCTGAGCGCCGAATACGTGCTCGCCGAAGGAAACGAGAATGTCATTCTGTGCGAGCGAGGCGTCCGGAGCTTCGACTCGGCCGCACGCAACATGCTCGATCTGACGGCGATACCAATCGTCCACAGGCTCTCGCACCTGCCGATCATCGCGGATCCCAGTCACGGGACCGGCATGCGCGACAAGGTGACTCCGATGGCCCGGGCCGCTGTTGCCGCGGGCGCGGACGGAGTCATCATCGAGGTGCACCCGGAGCCGGATCGGGCGCTCTCCGATGGGGCACAGTCGCTTTATCCGGATCAGTTTACTCAGCTGGTCAAGGAGCTGAAGGCGGTCGCTGCGGCAATCGGGCGAAGGGTGCCGCTGGCGGGGTCGGAGCGGTAACGCGCGGACGGTAAGGTGCTGAGCGTGAACCCAAACGGGACAACGGCTGCGCATGACACAGAACGAGCTTTCCTCCACCCGATCGCGGACCGTCCGGCGCCCACCGGAGTATATAGAACCATGAAACGACAATCCCTATTCCCTGCCGTCGCGCTCTTCGCTTTCCCGCTTGCTGCGGGTGCGCAGACCGCCGAAACGATCATTGACCGTGCCGCCTCCGCTTACTCGAGCTTGAGCAGCATGCGCGCCGAGTTCCGGCAAACCGTCACCAATCCGCTGACCGGCTCGACGATGTCCACGAGCGGCGAGCTGATCCGGCGCCGGCCGAACCTCATGAACATCAGCTTCAACAACGGCGATCGCGTCGCTGCTGATGGCTCGACGCTGTGGGTGTACCTCCCCAGCAGCGTCCCCGGGCAGGTGATTCGCGTTCCCTACACCGGCGGCAATGCGGGATCGGTGGATCCGGCGGGCGAGTTCCTCGATTCTCCGCGCACGCGCTACACGGTTACGCTGGCGGGTTCCGCGACGGTCGGGGGCCGGGCCACGAAGGTTCTCAATCTCGTTCCCCGCCGGAAGAACGACGCGATTTCCAGGGCGAAGCTGTGGATCGACGCCAAGGACTATACCCTGCGTCAGCTCGAGGTCGAGAGCGCCAACGGCCTGAAGAGGCGAGTGGTGATCACGAGCTTCACCGCCAATCCGCAGCTGGATCGATCCAAATTCCGCTTCAACGTTCCCCGCGGCGCGAAGGTGGTAGATCAGAATACCATCGGCGGCGCGTTCTAGAAGCTGCGCACGATCCGACATCTTCGACCCGGGGAAAGCACCTGCTGGTCGAAGAGATTACTTGTCGCTGGTGTCGCGGCGCTCTTCGGTGTTCAACATTCCGGTGAGCGCCGCGAGCTTTTTGGGATCAGTGCCGCGACGCTTCGCGATGCTTATCGCCGCGGCAGACAGCGAGCGATACACCTCCCGCGCGTCTCCCTGGCCGTTCAGCGCGCGTAGATGCTTCCCGATCGTCTCGGCGTCTCCGCGCAGCACGGGACCGGTCAGCGCGTCGTCCGGCAATACCTGGGTCATGTTGGAAAGCGCGCCTTTCATGAGACTCTCCACGGCCTGCAGCGCGCTGCTCTCGGGGATGCCGCTGTCGCGAAGCAGGCGTGAGGCGACCGACGCGAGCACGACCGGAAAGTTCGACGCGATGACCGCCGCGGCGTGGTATGCCGCCTTCCTTCCGGGCGGGATGTCCAGCGTGCGCGCGCCCATTTGCCCCGCCAGCCGGCGCGACACGTTCACCGCCGCGTTGTCACCGTCAACACCGATCCAGCCGTGACGCAGCAGCTCAGCTGAGGCATCGGGATCCGTGAATGGCACCAGCGGATGGAACGTCCCGGCGTCGATCCCCTTTCCCCGCAGAGTCACGAGCCCCGACGGCTCGGCGATCGCGGACGTGTGGAGGACTACGGTTCCCTGAGTCACCTGGCGCTTCTCCGCCGCCACGACGAGCTCCGCAATGGCCGCGTCGAGTTGCGCGTCGCGCACCGCGATCACGATGACGTTCGCGTTTGCCATCTCGGAGGGGAGTTGCCCGGTCGATGTCGCGAATCCCGAAGCGCGCTTCCCATGCAGCCCGATCAATCGTATCCCTGATGCGCGAAAGGCGCGGGCAAGCCC
>JBGTEZ010000359.1:0-11441 GCA_041747535.1 Gemmatimonadaceae bacterium | reverse complement strand
CCGCTTCAGCCAGTGCCGCGGTCTTGGCGGCTGAATCACCAGCGACCACGATCCTCGCGGCAGCCGCTTCGGCTTCCGCTACGCTCTCCCACACGCCGTCCAGGCCTCTGGCGACGCGATCACGCCGCAGAATCATTACAGAGTAGACATCCGCCGGATTGACGGCGGGGCGCAGCAGATATGTCCGGGCCCAGCTCTCGGACGTCTTGATCTCCTGAAGCACCGTTCCGACGGGAATACCGCGGGGCCATACTCCACCCCAGCCCGAGCTTACGATCATCGATCCCGGCTTGAGCCTCGCCCTGAATGGCACTCCGCGAAGCTCGATCAGGTATCCACCGGTTGAGCCACCCAGGTGCGCCTGCGCAATTCCAAACGCGCTTCCATCCGGCGACATCGCGCTCACCCGGAAATCCGGATGCGTCCAGAGCATGGCGTGGCTCATCGTCGGATCGACCTGGTCGACAACGCCGACGAGGCCCTCCGGCGCGATCACGGGGCTGAACCTGCTTACTCCCGCCTGCGACCCGGCGGTCAGAATCACCGTCGTTTCATCGCGGATTCCGCGACCGTGCAGCGCTTCCGCCGGAACGAAGCCCCAGCGGAGACGCGCGCCGAGCCCGATCAGCAGGCGGAGCCGGTCGTTCTCGCCCTCGAGCGAGCCCGCTTTCATCGCGGCCAGCGAAACGCTGTCCCGCACCGCCGTCTTCGACTCGGCGAGCAGCAGTGACGCCCGGCTCATTTCCGAACGGCCCTGCAACATTACCAGCGGCGCGAGAAAAGTCCGCCGCATCGTCGTTGCCACCGGATCCCGCATCGTCGCCGGCAGCGTGCGCGCCGCGAGCGCGAGCACGAGGAGGGTCGTGACGATGATAAGGTCGATCCTGGGATTGCCTCGTACAGCGCGCGCCACGGTTTACCTCTAGGTCGCCAGAACTGACCAGTATTTCGCCTCGTCATCGAGGATCCGGCCGGTCCCCCGAACGACGCAGGTGAGCGGATCCTCATCGACGTGAATCGGAAGTCCCGTCTCCTGGGACAGTAATACGTCGAGCCCGCGAATCAGTGCCCCTCCGCCCGTCATCACGATTCCACGGTCGACAATATCGGCGGCAAGCTCGGGAGGAGTTATCTCGAGCGCGCGACGAACGGCGTCGACGATCTGCTGAATGGGCTCCTGAACCGCGTCGCGGATCTCCGACGAATGGACTCGCACCGTTTTCGGGATTCCCGACACCAGATCGCGACCCTTCACGTCCATCTCGCGCTCATCACCTACCGGCGCCGCCGACCCTATCTGAATCTTTACCTGCTCGGCAGTGGATTCACCGACGAGAAGGTTGTAGTTCTTGCGCATGAACTGAACGATCGCCATGTCCAGCTCGTCGCCGCCCGTTCTGATCGACGTATCGCTGACGATTCCGGACAGCGCGATGACGGCAATCTCGGTCGTACCGCCACCGATATCGATGACCATGTTTCCGGTCGGGGTCTCAACCGGCAGTCCGACGCCGATCGCCGCCGCCATCGGCTCGGCCACCATGAAGACTTCCTTGGCGCCGGCGCCGAGCGCGGAGTCGCGAACAGCACGCTTCTCGACCTCGGTGATCCCGGAAGGAACACACACGATCACGCGCGGCTTCACCTTGAAGACGTGGTTCTCGATGATGAGGGCGAGGAAATACCTCAACATCTTCTCCGTCACATCGAAATCCGCGATGACACCGTCTTTCATCGGTCTCACCGCGATCACGCCTTCCGGAGTGCGGCCGAGCATGCGCTTGGCTTCGAGTCCGACGCCCTTGATCTTCTTGGTCTCGCGATCGAGCGCGACGACCGAAGGCTCGTTGAGAACGATGCCCTCGCCCTTCACGTAGATGAGCGTGTTTGCCGTGCCTAGATCAACGGCGATTGCGTTTGCGGGAAAAAGCTGCCCCGCCTTCCAGAATGGCCAGCGCATTAGTTCAAATATGAATCGGGAGGGGTAAACGGCAAGCCAAATGCCTCAGCTACAGCGGCATAAGTCACCTTGCCATCGACGACATTGAGTCCCTTCTTGAGTGCGGGGTTGTCCTTGAGCGCCTGCTTCCATCCCTTGTTCGCGAGCTGCATCGCGTAAGGGAATGTTGCGTTCGTCAACGCCAGCGTCGACGTCCGCGGTACTCCACCCGGCATGTTGGCAACGCCATAATGGATGATGCCATCGACGACGTAAGTCGGATTCTCGTGCGTCGTCGCCTTGATGGTCTCCACGCAACCGCCCTGATCGATCGCCACATCGACGATAACCGCTCCGGGCTGCATTCTCTTGAGATCCTCGCGGCGAATCAGGCGTGGTGCCACTGCCCCTGGGATCAGAACGGCCCCGACAACGAGATCGGCGGTCGAGATCTGCTCCAGTATGTTGTGACGATTCGAATAGATGAGCGTGACATTGGCCGGCATCACATCGGAGAGGTAGCGCAGGCGCTCCAGGTCCAGGTCCAGAACGGTGACCTTGGCGCCCAGCCCGGCCGCCATCTTCGCGGCATTGATGCCGACGATTCCGCCGCCGAGAACCACGACCTTCGCCGGCGCCACGCCGGGTACGCCGCCGAGAAGGACACCGCGGCCGCCGTAGAGCTTCTCCAGGTACTTGGCCCCTTCCTGGACGGCCATGCGCCCGGCGACTTCAGACATTGGTGTCAGCAGCGGGAGCTCTCTCGATGGCAGCTCGACCGTCTCGTAGGCGATGCACACGGCCCCGCTCCTGAGGTGCGCTTCGGTCAGCGCTTTGTCGGCGGCGAAATGGAAGTAGGTGAAGATCACCTGCTTGCTTCGCATGCGCGGCCACTCCTTTGCGATCGGCTCCTTGACCTTCATGATCATCTCGGCCTCGCGCCACACCGCGTCGGCGTCAGGTCCGATCTTCGCGCCGACGGACGTGTATGCTTCGTCGGGGAATCCGCTTCCCTCTCCGGCGCCTTTCTCGATCAGCACACTGTGGCCGGCCGCGACAAAAGCCTCGGCTCCGGCAGGCACCAGCGCCACGCGATTCTCGTTTGTCTTTATCTCCTTCGGAACGCCGATCTTCATTGAAAGTCTGGTAAGCTCGAATTGTAGGTTGAAGGAAGCTGCATCACGCGGCGGCGCGCGGTCCGAGGCTCAGCAAGGTTTGCCGGGCCGGGGTGTAAAATTCGGCGCAGAGCTCCGCGACCGTATCCCCATCGATCGCGTCAACGAGTGAAAGGACTTCGTCCAGGGTGCGGTACGGCTCTCCATACAGCTCCACCCCGGCCGCTCGATACATCCGCGAACTCGGACTCTCGAGCGACAGTGTAATCTGCCCTTTGAGCTGGCTTTTTCCAGCGGCGAGCTCAATTTCGCTGAGCCCTTGCGCCGCCAGCTTTTCCAGCTCGTCGTTGATCGCATCGACGGCTGCCCGGGCGGTTTCCGGTGCCGTCCCCACGTACACCCCGTGCATTCCCGCGTCCTCGTGGAACGACTGAAACGCGTACACCGAGTAGGCGAGCCCGAGCTCCTCGCGAATGCGCTGGAAAAGCCTGGAGCTCATGCCGCCTCCCAGCAGCATTCCGATCATGCTCATCGCGTACCGCCGCGGATCGCGGTGCTCGAAGGAGGGGCTGCCGATGACAACATGAGTCTGGGTGGTGTCTCGCTCGACGTGCACGGCCGCTGGCGCTTGCACGATTGGAGCCGGAGATACGAGTGGAGGCAATCCGCCGCGTGGAATGTCTCCCCACCCGGTCGCCTCGAGAACGCCGGTGAGGGTGTCATGCTCGACGTTTCCGGCCGCCGCGACGACGATCTGATCGGGGTGATATGATCGCGAATGCAGCTTCCGGAGGTCGGCGACGCTGAGCTCCCCTATCGTTTCGCGGGTGCCGAGGATCGAATAGCCGTATGGATGTCCACCCCATAGCTGGGCGTTGTGCAGCTCGAAGACCAGGTCGTCGGGAGTGTCGTCGACGGTATTGATCTCCTCGATCACCACCTTCCGCTCCAGCGCGAGATCGGCGGGCCTGAGATTCGGCCTGAAGATCAGGTCAACGAGGACTTCGGCCGCCTGTGGCAGGTGCTCGTCCAGCACTCTCGCCTGATACGAAGTGTGCTCGCGCGCGGTGTATGCGTCGAGCGATCCTCCGAGGGTCTCGAGGGCAAGCGCGATCTCCCTCGCCGAGCGGGTCGGAGTCCCCTTGAAAACCATGTGCTCGAGGAGGTGGGAGACTCCCATTTTTTCCGGCACCTCGTGCAGCGAAGCCGCCCGCACCCACGCCCCAAAAGCGACCGACCGTACTCCCGGCATTGATTCCGAGAGTACGGTCAGGCCGTTCGCGAGAACGGTGCGGCGAAGGTCGGACTCAGCGCACTGCGCGACTTCGCTCACTCCCGTGAGCGTCCTCCACCACCGCGCGAGGCACCGCTGCGGGGACGACGAGGCCTGTCCCCGCGATCCGACCGTGGACGCTCGGAGCTTTCGCCGCCTTCGGACTGCTCGCCATTCGAGACGCCTTCGGCTGACGAGCCGCCGGCACTGGCGCCTTCAGCGCCGGCTCCGACAGCCGCGAGCTCGCCCTCCGGCTTGGCGACAAGCGCCTTCATCGACAGACGAAGGCGTCCGCGCTCATCACGCTCGAGCAGCTTGACCCTCACGCGGTCGCCCTTCTTCACGACATCTTCCGTCTTCTCCGTGCGGCCGTGCTTGAGCTCGGAGATGTGGACGAGGCCTTCGGTGCCCGGCATGATCTCGACGAATGCGCCGAATGCCGTGGTGCTCTTGACCGACCCTTCATACGTCTCGCCGATGATCGGCTCGGCCGTGAGCGCCTGAATCATCTGGCGCGCTCTCTCCATCGCCTCGCCGCCGACAGCGGCAATTGTTACAAGCCCGGTATCGTCAACGGTGATCTCGGCGCCCGTCTCCTCCTGAATGCCGCGAATGGTCTTGCCCTTCGGGCCGATCAGGTCGCCGATCTTCTCGGGGCTGATCTGGACCGTCACGATGCGCGGAGCGTACTGCGACAGATCCGCTCTCGGCGCGGACAGCGCCTTCGCCATCTCACCGAGAATGTGCAGCCGGCCTTCGCGCGCCTGCGCCAGCGCTTCCTTCACGATCTGCAGGTCGAGGCCTTCGACCTTGATGTCCATCTGGATCGAGGTGATTCCGGTCTCGGTGCCCGCGACCTTGAAGTCCATGTCGCCAAGGTGGTCTTCGGTGCCGAGGATGTCGGTGAGAATCGCGTACTTCGATCCTTCCTTGATCAGTCCCATCGCCACGCCGGCGACAGCCGAGCGGAGCGGTACCCCAGCGTCAAACAACGCCAGAGAACCACCGCAGACTGATGCCATCGACGACGAGCCGTTCGACTCGAGGATGTCGGAGACGATCCGGATCGTGTACGGGAATTCCTCGAACGCCGGGAGCACACCCTGGATCGCGCGCTCCGCCAGATTGCCGTGGCCGATCTCGCGGCGGCTGGTGCCGCGCATCGGGCGCACTTCGCCGGTGGAGAACGGCGGGAAATTGTAATGGAGCATGAACGACTTGGTGGTCTCGCCGGCATCGTCGATGCTGTCGAGCCGCTGTACGTCGTTGGCGGTGCCGAGCGTCACGGCGACGAGCGCCTGCGTCTGTCCGCGCGTGAAGAGTGCGGATCCATGCGCGCGCGGGAGAACCGGCGCATCGATGGTGATATCGCGCACATCCTTGGTGCCGCGCCCGTCTACTCGCTTGCCCGAGTCGAGCACCTGTGAGCGAAGCGTGTGGTACTCTACGTCGCCAACGAGGTTGCTGAGATCCCTGGAGTTGTCGGGGAACTCGGTGAGGAGCTGTGCGATCGCTTCCTTCTTGATCAGCTCGACTGCCTCGATGCGGGTGTGCTTGTCTTTCTGGTTGATGGCTTCGGCGATGCGTCCCTTGGCAAGGGCATCAACGCGAGCCTTGAGGGGCGCCGCGGTCTCCGCCTTTTTCCACTTCATCTTCTCGGCGCGGGTCTCCTTGAGCATCTCGTCCTGGATTCCGATCAGCTCCTTGACGCCGCGGTGGCCGAGCGTCAGTGCCTCGAGGATATCCGCCTCCGACGCTTCGAGCGCTCCGCCCTCGACCATCATGATCGAGTCCTTCGAAGCGGCGAGGACGATGTCCATGTCGCTGTAAGGGAGCTGCTGGAATGTGGGATTGAGGATCCATTTTTCCTGTACCCTGCCGACGCGGACGGCGCCGATCGGTCCCATGAACGGGATCTTCGATGCGTTGAGCGCGAAGGAGGCGGCGACCAGGGCCATCACATCGGCATCGTTCTCCTGGTCGGCGGAGATGACGTAGATGAATACCTGGACTTCATTCTTGAAGCCTTCGGGGAAGAGCGGGCGAATCGATCGGTCGATGATTCGCGCCTTGAGGATTTCGGGATCGGACGGACGGCCTTCTCTCTTGATGAAGCCGCCCGGGATCTTGCCGGCGGCGTAGGCCTTGTCCTTGTACTCGACGAGGAGGGGGAAAAACGGGAGGTTACTTTCGGTCTCACTCACGGTGACCGCGGCAAGAACCATCGTTTCGCCGTACTGAACGAGCGCTGATCCCGCTGCCTGCTTCGCCATGCGGCCTGTCTCGATGACGAGGCGTCTACCGGCGAATGTTCTTTCGATGCGTTGCATAAGTTTTTTTGTTGTTTCTGATTAGCACAACCGCGCGGACAGCATTGTGCGCCCGCGCGGTAGGATCAGAAAGCCAGATTAGTAGCGGAGTCCAAGATCGGCGATGATCTTACGATAGCCTTCGACGTCCGTGCGCCGAAGGTAATCGAGAAGCCGTCTGCGGCGCCCAACCATCTTGAGCAGGCCGCGACGGCTGTGGTGATCCTTCGCGTGGCTGCGGAAGTGTCCCGTCAGATAGTTGATGCGCTCGGTGAGAAGTGCGACCTGGACCTCGGTCGATCCGCTATCGGTTTCGTGGGTGCGGTACTTCTCTACGGTGGGTGCTCTCTCGAATGCCATTTTTGGAATTTGCTCTTCGCGCCCTGCGTTACGGGGGCGCGGACACTGGTTCTCTAAATCGCTGTAAGCCCTATAACTTAGCCGACTTAGATCGCCATGTAAAGGCGGAGGCATCCGATTGTCCTCCGCGATTACCGGTCCGTGTTCTACGGCGAAACTGGCTGATTGCGCCGGTGCGTCGGAGGGGGGACCGGGCTCCGCGGCCCCTCGCTTACACGCTGCGAGCCTCGCCGGCGTATTCGGACGGCTCCATGTCGCGAGTCTCTTGCTACGCGAGAGGCCGCTCCACCCGATCCCCCTCCGACTCACCACATAGTTCAGTCGTTTCCAATCGGCGGGCGCCTCTTGGGGCCCGGCCCCTCTGCGCGCGACGGCTTGAAATCAGCCCGCCCGATGTTCCCGGATCCACGCTCGCACAAAACGCGAGCGTGGCGGCTTCCGCCGTTGCAGGCTGGAGCCACGAGACCGTTCCGAAAGGCGCCCTCGCGCGTCTTCAGAACGACCTTCATTGGGAGTCCCGAGTGTTTTTTCGAAGTGCGATGATCGTTGGCCTGTTGTCCCTGGTGCATCCGTTGCCGGAGACAACCCTGCTCGACGGCAGCGCTCAGCCGTGCGCTGATGTGAAAGCGACGACAGCCGGTATGCCGGGAGTGCGCGTCCATGCGTTCAATGCCGCCAAGGTGCCGGCAATCCGCAAATCACTCGTCGCCCTGGACTCCCTCGAATGGGAGACGGGAGACCCGGATGCTATTCGCGCGGCCGTCGTCGAGTACAATCGCCTCATGACTCAGGTGAGACGCGCGAAGAAGCTCGGCTACGCAATGACCAACGGCAACGGGGATTTTGAGATAACGGTCCCTCAGACTGACTCGGTGCTCGTTTTCGGGGAAGCCAAGATGCCGGGCGCGCCATTCTACTATTCGGCCAGGACCGTTGGCGCGACTGGAGTGGAAGAAGTGCGAGTGGTGCTGCTGATGTGCAGCCAGCAACTGCTTTGAGATTGCGGACTGTTGACTTATGCGGATTACGAGCCAACCGCTACTGCTGATCTGCGACTAATTGCGGACTGAGGACCTACTGCGGAGTGCTGACAAACTACCGCGTGTCGGGACTGCGTCCGCGTCCGTAGTCCGCAGTTAGTCAGCAGTCCGCAGTTAGTCAGCAGTCCGCAACTAGTCGAAGATCAGCAGTAGCAGTTAGTCCTCTTTCCGCATAGGTCAACTGCCCGCAGTCCTCACTCAACGCACATCGAACAATCCCTGCGTAATTCCCACCTTGTGAGCGAGGTATAACCCGAACACCACGCTCACCGCTCCGGATGCGAGGCGGAGCGACCGCTGAACCCGGGCGGTTGGCGCCCCGACGGCGAGCGCGGGAGCAGCGATGGCCAGAGTCACGAGGCTCATCCCCGCAATCGTTCCCAGCCCGAAGACCAGAAGGTAGAGCGCCGCGAACCGTGGGTCGTCGATCAGCGGCACGAGAAGCAGCGCCGCACCGGCGGATCCCGCCAGGCCGTGGACGACTCCGATCAACAGCGGCCGCGTCGGCGAAACCTTCTTCGACGGCGAGTTCACGCTGAGCAGATTGAGAACGCCGAGCACGATCAACATGATCGCGACGGTAAATTCCATCGATAGCCCGAGGCGCACGCTGAATGCGACCTTGAAGACGATGATCGAGCCGCCCACCAGGAGAATGGTCAGCGAGTGGCCGAGTCCCCAAAGCGCGCCGATCCGCGCCGCGCGGGCCAATGAGCGCTCGGTTGTGACGATCGTCGTCACGGCGACCACGTGATCGGGATCGGTCGCGTGCCGCATCCCCAGCAGCAGGCTGGTGATGAAAGTGAGGAGCAGCGTCACGGCGTTGTGAAGTTGACGGCTGGTTGGCGTCCAGTCATCCGGCGCGCATTTCCGCCGCCCGCACGGTATTCGTCATGAGCATGGCGATCGTCATTGGTCCGACACCGCCAGGGACGGGAGTAATCTTCGACGCAACCTCGCGCACCGCGTTGAAATCCACGTCGCCCACCAGACGCGATCCGCCGGTCGCCCCCGGGTCCGGAATGCGATTCATCCCGACGTCGATGACGACCGCTCCGGTCTTCACCATATCGGCGGTGATCATTTGCGCCCGCCCCGCCGCAACGATGAGAATGTCGGCGGCGCGAGCGTGCGATCTGAGATCGACGGTGTGACGATGGCAGATCGTGACGGTGCAGTTCGCCCTCTCGTTGTCCTGCATCATCAGCGCGGCCATCGGCTTGCCGACAATGTTGCTCCGGCCGATGACGACGCAATTCTTCCCCGGCGTCTCCACTCCCGACTCCGCGAGCATGAGCTGGATGCCCAACGGAGTGCAGGGTACGAATCCGTCCCGCTCGCCTACCAACATCTTCCCCATGTTGACCGGATGAAACCCGTCCACGTCCTTCGACGGGTCCACCTGCCTGATCACCGCCTCCGGATCGATCTGCCGCGGCAACGGCATCTGGATCAGAATGCCGTGAATGGAAGGGTCGAGGTTCATGTGGCCGATGCGGGCGAGCAGATCCGCCTGAGACGTATCGGCGGGAAGGCGAACCGTGATGCTGTGCATCCCCGCTTCTTCGCACGCCTTGCCCTTGGACCGGACGTACACCGCGCTCGCCGGATCGTCGCCGACCAGAATCACCGCCAGTCCCGGCTTGACGCCCTTGACGGCGAGCTTCGACACCCGGGCCGCGACGGCCTCGCGAACCCGCTTTGCTATTCCCCGCCCGTCGATCAGTTCAGCGGGCAAAGTCCACTGCTCTGGTTTCCCTGATCAGCACGACCTTGATCTGTCCCGGGTATTGCAGCTCGGCCTCGATGCGGCGCGCGATCTCCTCGGTGAGCGTCGCCATCCGCGGATCGTCCACTTCTTCCGGCGTCACGATCACGCGTACTTCGCGGCCGGCCTGAATCGCGAACACCTTCTCGATCCCCTTGTAGCTTGACGCGATCTTCTCCAGCCCCTCGAGCCTTTTGACGTAGGTCTCGAACGCTTCGCGTCTGGCGCCGGGCCGCGCGCCCGAGATCGCATCGGCGGCCTGGACGAGCACCGAGACTTCGGTCTCGTGCGGGACGTCGTCGTGGTGAGCGGCGATGCAGTTGACCACCAGAGGATTTTCACCGTAGCGTGTGGCCATCTCGACCCCGAGCTGCACGTGCGTGCCTTCGTGCTCGTGGGTGAGAACCTTTCCGATGTCGTGAAGGAGCGCTCCGCGCTTGGCCATCGCGACGTCGAGTCCCAGCTCGGCGGCCATGATGCCGGCCAGCCACGCGACTTCCTTCGAGTGGTTGAGGATGTTCTGGCCGTAGCTGGTGCGCCACCGCATACGGCCAATCAGCTTCACCAGCTCCGGATGAAGACCGTGGACTCCGCTCTCGTATGCCGCGGTTTCGCCGGTCTCGATGATCGAGGCATCGACTTCGAGGCGGGATTTGCTGACGACTTCCTCGATGCGACCTGGATGAATACGCCCGTCCGCAACCAGCTTCTCGAGCGAGAGCCGGGCAATCTCCCGGCGCACGGGATCGAAGCATGACACGACGACGGTGTCCGGGGTGTCGTCGATGATTACATCGACGCCAGTGGCAAGCTCAAACGCGCGAATGTTCCGTCCTTCGCGTCCGATGATCCGGCCTTTCATTTCATCATTGGGGAGCGCGACGGCTGACACCGTCGCCTCGACGCTTTGCTCGGCGGCGATCCTCTGGATTGCGAGCGCCACGATCTTCTTCGCCTCGCGCTCGGCGTTTCGCTTCGCGCTTTCCCTGATCTCCCGAATCCGGTTCGCCGCGTCGGCGTGCGCCTCCTCCTCCATGCGGTGAATGAGCTCGGCCTTCGCATCGGCGGCTGATATTCCGGCGAGCTGCTCGAGGCGGCGGCGCTCTTCGCGGAGGAGCTTCTCGAGCTCCTGCTCGCGCTGCACCACGGTCTGCTCGCGACCGGCGAGGTCCTCGGTGCGCCGGGTGCCTTCACGCTCCCGCTGCTCGAGAAGCTCGTATTTGCGCTCCAGGAGGTTGTCGCGGTCGCTCACGCGGCGCTCCTCTTTCTCGACTTCCTCGCGCCGGCTCCGAACCTCGAGCTCCCATTCCTCGCGAAGTCGGATGAGCTCTTCCTTTCCGGTGATTACGGCTGTCTTGCGGAGACTCTGGGCTTCGCGCTCCGCTTCTCCAACGATCCGTTTGGCCGTGTCCTCGGCCGTCGAATGGGCCTGTTGCTGGCGGCTGAGCTCCGCGCGCGCCCCCAACCTTCTGCCGATCAAGTACAAAACCGCGCTGGCAATTACGAACAGTACAATGCCGGCCGCGGAAATCCACGCCGTGTTCGTCATATGATCTATGTTGGGCCCGCGGCAAAGCCACAGGCGGCCCCTATCGCGCCGGAAAGTCGTCGCGTAGCTGACCTAAGGTAATCCTTTG
>JBGTEZ010000358.1:0-4936 GCA_041747535.1 Gemmatimonadaceae bacterium | reverse complement strand
GAGCAGGTCACCGACACGTTCCCGATCAACGGGACGGACTACGTCGAGTTCTACGTCGGAAACGCGAAGCAGGCCGCGCACTTTTATCGCAGTGTTTTCGGCTACAGGATCCTCGCCTACCGGGGGCCGGAAACCGGGACGCGCGACCGCGCCAGCTACGTCCTCCAGCAGGACAAGGTCAGGCTCGTGCTCACCACCGCTCTCCGGCCGGACAGCGAGATCGCCTCGCACGTCCACCGCCACGGCGACGGGGTGAAGGACATTGCGCTCTGGGTTGACGACGCGCGGAGAGCGTTCAGCCTCGCCGTCGAGCGCGGCGCCAGGCCCGCAGCCGAGCCGAAGTCGCTCGTAGACGCGGACGGAGAAGTGGTGGTCGCCGCGATCTACACCTACGGCGAGACCATCCACAGCCTCGTCGAGCGAAAGAACTACAAGGGCCCCTTCATGCCCGGCTTCGTTCCCTTCGCCGGCCGTGGCGATGCTGCCGGAGTCGGCCTCAAGTACATCGACCACTGCGTCGGGAACGTCGAGCTCGGCGCCATGAACAAGTGGGTCAAGTACTACGCCGACGTCCTCGGCTTCAGCCAGCTCATCTCGTTCGACGACAAGGCGATCTCCACCGAATATTCGGCGCTCATGTCCAAGGTGATGGCGAACGGAAACGGCCGCATCAAGTTTCCGCTCAACGAGCCGGCAAAGGGGAAAAAGAAATCGCAGATCGACGAGTACCTCGAGTTCTACCAGGGGCCGGGGTGCCAGCACATTGCGCTCGCCACTGACGACATCATCGCCACCGTAACGAAGCTCCGCGACAACGGTGTCGAGTTTCTGCGCGTGCCGGGGACCTACTACGACACGGTTCTCGAGCGCGTCGGCAAGATCGACGAGGACCTGGCGCCGCTTCGCGAGCTCGGTATCCTCGTCGATCACGACGAGGAGGGTTACCTGCTCCAGATTTTCTCCAAGCCGATGGAAGATCGTCCTACGCTCTTCTACGAGATCATTCAGCGAAAGGGCGCCAAGAGCTTCGGCGCCGGGAACTTCAAGGCGCTGTTCGAGGCGCTCGAGCGCGAGCAGGATCTGAGAGGAAACCTCTAAGCGATGCCCATCTACCACACCCTCGGCAAAATCCCCCGCAAGCGGCACATCGCGTTCAAGAAACCGAACGGCGGGATTTACGCCGAGGAGCTGGTGGGACACGAGGGCTTCACGGGAACTTCAGCGCTGCTCTACCACATTCATCCGCCGACGACGGTAAAATCGGTGCGGCGGGTGCGCGAGATGAAGTTCGAGGCTGACCCGAATCAGACGCTGCATCACCGGCATTTCCTCACATCGCGCGCGAAGAAGGGCGGGAGCGTGACTCTCGATCGCATCCCGCTCCTGTTCAATCAGGACATCGCGATGCTGTACTCGGAGCCCGACGAGAACGACGCGCATTTCTACCGCAACGCGCAGGCGGACGAGCTCGTTTACGTCAGCAAGGGGAAGGGCGTTCTCGAGACCGCCTACGGAAATCTTGCGTTCGGCGATGGCGACTATCTCGTCATCCACCGCGGCATTCTGCATCGCTACCGGTTCGACCTGAGCGGCGCTCCGCCGAAGATGCTGATCTTCGAGAGCCGCGGTCACGTGCGGTGGCCCAAGCGCTATCGGAACGAGTTCGGGCAGCTGATCGAAGGTGCTCCGTATTCCGAGCGCGACATTCGCCGGCCGACACACGTCGAGGCGATCGACGAGATGGGGGATTTTCCGATTCTGGTCAAGCAGTACGACGGCATCAACGAGATCATGCTCGACCACAACCCGCTCGATGTGGTCGGCTGGGACGGATACTTCTATCCGTGGGCGTTCAACATCAACGACTTCGAGCCCATTGTGGGGCGAGTCCACCAACCCCCGCCGGTGCACCAGACTTTTCAGGGCGACGGCTTCGTCGTGTGCTCGTTCTGTCCGCGCCCCTATGATTTCCACCCCGAGGCCGTACCGGCGCCATACAATCACAGCAACGTCGATTCGGACGAGGTGCTGTACTATGCGTCGAGCGAATTCATGAGCCGGAAGGGAATCGAGTTCGGCAGCATCACCCACCACCCCGACGGTATTCCGCATGGCCCGCATCCGGGCCGGGCCGAGGCGAGCATTGGCGCCAAGTACACCGACGAGCTGGCGGTAATGATGGACAGCTTCCGTCCACTCAAGGTCGCGAAGCCGGCGCTCGACATTGAAGACCCGGACTACCACAAGTCGTGGCTGCAAGGGCAGCACGCACAGTTCAATCCCCCCACGAGCTGAGACTGAAGTCTAGATGAGCGAGGCACTCTGGACTCCCTCGCCGGACCGGATCATCAAGGCCAACATGACCGAGTTTCTCCGCTACGTGGAGGAGCGAGGCGGGCCGCCCGTCGCCGATTATTCCCCGGGGTCGTACTGGGAGCTGTATGAATGGTCGCTCGCCAACCCCGAGAGATTCTGGTCGCTGACCTGGCGGTTCTGCGGGATAATCGGACACCGCGGAACAGGCGGGGGCGCCGAGCGCGTCGGAGTCGGGCTACACAACATGGGCCCGCCCGACCCTGAAGATGGTCCGCGCTGGTTTCCCGACGCTGATCTCAACTTCGCCGAAAATCTGCTGCGCTTCACCGACGACGAGCCCGCGCTCGCGTCGTGGAATGAGCAGGGCCACCAGCAGACGGTTTCATACAAAGAGCTGAAATACGCCGTCACCGCGATGTCGGCGGCGCTGCGCACTGCCGGTGTGGAGCCGGGAGACCGCGTTGCAGCCCTGCTGCCGAATATCCCCGAGGCGGTGATCGCCATGCTCGCCGCGACTTCTCTCGGTGCAATCTGGTCTTCGTGCTCGCCGGATTTTGGCGCCCAGGGAGTGATGGACCGTTTCGGGCAGATCACTCCAAAGATCCTTTTTGCGGCGAATGGCTATCTGTACAATGGGAAAGAGATCGATCTCCTGCCGCGGCTGCGGCAGATCGCGTTCAGGATCCCGACGCTCGAGCACGTGATTGTCACGCCGTATCGGACGCGTACCATCGATCTGGATGGCGTCCGTAGCGGCATTCTGTGGAGCGCGTTCCTCGAAACCCAATCGGCGGTCGCCGCCGGCAAAGCGGCGAAGAGATTGACGCCGACGTCGAATCCCGGCGGACCGATGAAAAGGCCAGAGCCCGCGCCGGCCGCTGACCAGTTCGAGCGTTTCCCGTTCGCGCACCCGCTTTACATCATGTATTCGTCGGGAACGACCGGGCTTCCGAAGTGCATGGTCCACAGCGCCGGCGGGACGCTGATCCAGCACTTGAAGGAGCTTATCCTCCACACCGATCTCAAGCGCGAAGACAGCATCTTCTACTACACGACCTGTGGATGGATGATGTGGAACTGGCTCGTGAGCTCGCTCGCCGTGGGATCCAAGGTTGTTCTCTACGATGGCGCGCCTCTCGCGCCGAGCGCGGATTTTCTGTGGGAGATGGCGGAGAAGGAGCAGGTGACGGTGTTCGGGACGAGCGCGAAGTACCTGGCCCTGCTCGAGAAGTCAGGCGTCGAGCCGGGAAGTACCCGCGACCTGTCGGCCCTGAAAGCAGTCCTGTCCACGGGCAGTCCACTCGCGCACCACAGCTTCGACTACGTCTACTCGAAGATCAAGCGCGACGTACACCTCGCCAGTATCAGCGGCGGAAGCGACATCATCTCATGCTTCGTGCTGGGCAATCCGATTCTGCCCGTCTACCGCGGCGAGATTCAGACGCCGGGGCTCGGAATGGCGGTCGATGTACTCGATGCCCACGACGGCCGGCCGCTGCGTCTGGTCCCCGGCGAGCTTGTGTGCACCAAGCCGTTTCCAAGCATGCCGATCGGATTCTGGGACGACCCCGACGGACGGAAGTACCGCGCCGCGTACTTCGAGCACTTTCCGGGAGTGTGGCGTCACGGCGACTGGGCGGAGATGACGCGCAATCGCGGCTACATCATTTATGGTCGCAGCGATGCGACGCTCAACCCCGGCGGGGTGCGGATTGGAACGGCGGAAATCTACCGACAGGTTGAACAGCTGCCCGAGGTGGTGGAAAGCGTCGCCATCGGACAGGAAATCGGCGGATCGCGCGGAGACGTGAGGATAGTGCTCTTCGTGAAGCTCAAGCCGGGCCTGACGCTCGATGACGAGCTGCGCGAGCGCATCTGCGTGCGGCTCCGGGAAAACACGACTCCGCTGCACGTGCCGAGGAAGATCGTTCAGGTGAGCGATATCCCGCGGACGATCAGCGGGAAGATCAGCGAGCTGGCGGTGCGGGAAGTAGTGCACGGACGCCCGGTAAAGAACACCGAGGCGCTGGCGAATCCTCAATCGCTGGGTCTTTACGAGAGGCTGCCGGATCTGAGGGACTAACTGACGGTTTACGCGGCGGGGACAGATTCTTTTCGCGTCTTGAGTTGACCGTTGTCGCGTTCTCCGTTGTTGCGTGCGTGCGGGCCACGGAAAACGTTTGCGACGCGTCTGCGACCATTGCGTGGGCTCCGCGGGGCAGGGGCAGAGGAAGTTGCCACGATCTCGTCCGAGATGGGTAGGCACGCAACGACGGACGACGCAACAACGGTCAACTCAAAACGCGAGAAGCAACCCTGCTACCCCGAATAAACCGAGCGCCTGCGCATTAGCGCAGCGCGGGATTTCTAACGGGTCTGTGCGAGCGCCGATTCGCGCTTTGCAACAGCAGCGAGATCGTTGACCAGATCCTGGAGCTTCGGTCCACGGCCAGGCTCGGGCGTTCCGATTACAAGCGCAGTATGGTAGTGCGAGACTCCATACGCCTTTCCGGACTTCCGCTCCACCGTGATGCCCAGGTTCTCCGGCTCGGCCGGCTCATCGTCGACCGCCTTTGGAGCCAGCGCGCCGGGGAGGGCGTGTGACTCGACTTCCCTCAGG
>JBGTEZ010000357.1:0-4012 GCA_041747535.1 Gemmatimonadaceae bacterium | reverse complement strand
GGAGAACGCGCGCACTCTCGGCTGGGAGCCGATGGTCGGCGCGCACGCCACGGAGCGCCTGGGATATCTGGCCGGCCACGACCGCGACCGGCTCAACGACCTCAACCGCGCGCTGCGTGATCCAAAGATGGATGGCATCTGGTGCCTGAGAGGCGGATACGGATTGACGCGCATCATCGAGTCGGTGGATTACGAAGCGCTTTCCCGGATGCCGAAAGTCATCATCGGTTTCTCGGATGTAACCGCACTCCACGCCGCAATTCAAACGCGGTGCCGGCTCGTCACGTTTCACGGACCGCACGCGCGCGAGCCGCTCACGGATTTCTCGCGTGATTCGTTTCAGCGCGCGGTAAACCGTCAGGTAGATTCGTGCGGAACGGCGCCGCTCGCCCGTGAGATCAACGCCGGGAGCGCTTCCGGAAGACTGATCGGCGGTAACCTGTCGGTGCTCTCGTCCCTTGCCGGGACGCCGTTCGCGCCTGACTTCACCGACAGCATTCTGATTCTCGAGGACATCAACGAGCCGGTGTATCGCATCGACCGCATGCTGCAGCAGCTCAAGCTCACCGGGACTCTCGGCGGATGCCGCGGCATCGCTTTCGGCGACTGCACCAGGTGTCCCGAAGATGCCGGCGGCGGCGGGCGCCCGCTCGATGAGGTGCTCGGCGAGCTCGCCCATTCGCTCGGCATACCGTGCCTCGCCGGAATTCCGGTCGGACATATTCCCGACCAGTGGACCATTCCGCTCGGAGCTATCGCGACTCTCGACACGGGAGCTCGATCGCTCACCGTCACGTCCTACCTGGGCTGATCTCGTGCACAAGACCGGTGAAGATCTCATCGCTGAAGCCAAGGAGCAAATCGAGGAGGTGTCGCCGGATGAAGTGAAGGTGATGATCTCGCGCGGGGAAAAGGTCGTCTATCTCGACGTCAGAGAGCCCAATGAGTGGAACCTTGGGCGGATTCCGGAGGCGGTGCATCTTCCGCGCGGAAATCTTGAAACGAAAATCGAAGCACTTGTCGACCGCCAGCAGCGCGTCGTCGTCTACTGCGCCCGTGGAAACCGATCTGCGCTCGCCGCTCTCACCATGCAGCAGATGGGCTACGAAAAGGTCGCATCGATGGCGCGGGGATTCGGCGGCTGGGTGGACGTCAACGGAGAGATAGAGGAGTGACGGGACCTCCCGGCGAGGTCGTGACCGAGGTCTTCGATATCCCGTGCAAGGACGGACTCTCGATTCGCGGCGAGAGGTACGAGGCCCCCTCGGCGACAGGCACCGTGCTGGTGTGTCATGGCTTCAAGGGATTCGCACACTGGGGGTTCTTCCCTTACCTGGCGCACTCGCTGGCGGAGAGCGGGCTGAACGCCATCACCTTCGATTTTTCAGGCAGTGGCATTGGAGCCGACCGCGAATCGTTCACGCAGCCGGAAGCTTTTTCCTGCAACACCTTCGCGCGCGAGCTGGAAGACCTGGACAACCTCCTCGACTACGCGCGCCGCAGGAAATGGATCGCCGCAAAGTTCGGTATCTTCGGCCACTCGCGCGGCGGGGGAACGGCCATTCTCTTCTCGGCTGCCCAGGGTGCGGAAGTGAACGCGCTGGTAACGTGGGCGGCCATTTCTCACGCGAATCGCTGGACCGCCGCCGATGCGCTCGACTGGCGAAAGCGCGGGTTCCGGGAGGTGGTCAATTCGCGAACAGGCGAGACTCTCCTGCTCGGCACCGATCTCCTCGATGAGATCGACGCACACGGCATGACGAAGGTGAACATTCTGGCGGCGGCGGGGAAAGTCCGGGCGCCGTGGCTGATCGTGCACGGGACCGCGGATGAAACGGTGCCGCACTCCGAAGGCGAAGGGCTCCACGAGCACTCGCCGAAAGTGAGCACGTTGCGGCTGGTCGAGGGAGCCAACCACGGATTCGGCGCGGCGCATCCGCTGGTGGACCCGCCGGCGGTGCTCGAGGAAATCGTCGGCGAAACGGTCGAGTTCTTCGTCCGTAACGCGACGCAATGACCGATGGGTGGCATCGAGGCGCTTCTCGCTGATGCGGACATCGTGCGGCTCCGGGCGGGGCTCGAGTCACATCAGAAGCAAGCCGGCGAGGATGAAGACGGCGTGCGGAAAGCCGCTGTCGCATTGATCTTCCGGAGTGGAGATGACACCGGTGGCAGCGGAGGCCCGGAGCTGCTGTTCATAAAGCGCGCGGATTATCCAGGGGATCCGTGGAGTGGTCAGGTCGCTTTCCCGGGAGGAAGAGAGGAGCCCGGCGACTCGTCGCTCGCCGACACCGCGGCGCGAGAGACCCGCGAGGAAACCGGGATCGATCTGACGCGGGACGGGACGTTCATCGGCACTCTCGACGACCTGCGGCCCCGCATCAACCGCCTGCCGGATGTGATCGTGCGCCCCTACGTGGTTCTGCTCAACCGGTACGAGCCGCTCATCCTCAGCTCCGAGGTCGCTCTCGCTTTCTGGATTCCGCTGCGTGCTCTGAAGGAAGCGGAGTCGTGGCGCGAAACGCAGGTGCTCGCCCGGGGAATTCAGATAAATGCGCGGGCTTTTCACCACCAGGGACACATTGTCTGGGGGATGACCGAACGGATTCTCGGTCAGTTGCTCTCTTTGCTGGCGGTCTGAATTCGCGGGCGGAACCGTAACGGAACACGTGATCAGCTGTGCGCTGGCAACTATTCAGCTGCGAGCTGACCTCGTGTTCAGTTTGATTCCCTGCCTCGCCCGAATCCCCTCCCGAGCGATGGACAGATCGAGCGTACGCTTACCGTTGCGCTAAAAGTTAGGGTATACTAAACGCTTCCTGACCACCGATAATTCGAGGATCTCCCGGTTGGCTTCACAGCTGGACCTGCCGCCTTCGACCCCACCGCTCCACAAGCCCATTCCCACGCCGGGCTGGCGCCGCGCCCGCGTCACTCCCTCTCTCGTCGAGGTCTACAGAACCGTCCCGGTCGGAACCGGACTGTGGCGGAAGATTCTGGCCTTTGCCGGGCCGGGCTACCTCGTCGCGGTCGGGTACATGGATCCCGGCAACTGGGCGACGGACCTGGCCGGCGGAGCGCAGTTCGGGTACACGCTCCTCAGCGTGATCCTGATGTCGAACCTGATGGCAATGCTGCTCCAGACGCTCTCGATCAAGCTTGGCATCGCCACCGGGCGCGACCTCGCGCAGGCCTGTCGTGATCACTTCTCCCGTCCGACATCGTTCATCCTGTGGGTGCTGTGCGAAATTGCGATCGCGGCCATGGACCTCGCAGAGGTGATCGGCTCCGCGATCGCACTCAACTTGCTGTTCGGGATCCCGCTGATCTGGGGCGTCGTCCTGACGTCGGCAGACGTGCTCCTGATCCTGATGCTGCAACGCAAGGGATTCCGCTGGCTCGAGGCCTTCATTCTGGTGCTCGTGGCCACGATCGGCGTCTGTTTCGCGATCGAGATGGTGCTCTCGCGGCCGGACATGGTGGGGATCGCGAAGGGGCTGGTGCCAACCGGACAGATCATCACGAATCCGGTCATGCTCTACATCGCGATCGGCATCCTGGGCGCCACCGTGATGCCGCACAACCTCTACCTGCACTCCGCGATCGTGCAGACCCGCAAGATCGAGCCGACGGTGAAGGCAAAGCGGGAGGCCATCAAGTGGAGCACCATCGATTCGACGGTGGCGCTGTTCTTCGCGTTCCTCATCAATGCGGCTATCCTGATCCTGTCAGCCGCCACATTTCATGGCACGGCGCACGAGTCGGTGGCCGATATCGGTGACGCGTACCAGTTGCTCGATCCACTGCTGGGCACCACGATCGCCAGTACGCTGTTTGCGGTGGCGCTCCTCGCGTCGGGACAGAATGCCACGATCACCGGGACGCTCGCCGGACAAATAGTGATGGAGGGCTTCCTCGACATCCGCCTCCCGCCCTGGCTTCGCCGGATGATCACCCGGCTGATCGCGATCATTCCGGCCGTGATCGTGACCTACATCTACGGCGAGCAGGG
>JBGTEZ010000356.1:0-21561 GCA_041747535.1 Gemmatimonadaceae bacterium | reverse complement strand
TCACGTGTGAATGTCATTGCGGCAAAGCGCAGACGCCGCCCAGCGGTTCCCGGACGAACGGTCGCGGGATCGCCGCCCACCAACCGCGCCGCGACCGCCGGTGACACGACGATGCCCAGGCGCGCCGGAGTGGTGTCGGTGACGGTAGTGATCACGAACGGGCGCATCGTCGCAGGATTGCTCCTCGTTATGATCGCTGCCGCCAGGGGGTAGCGGCTGATGAATCGATTCGGATTTCCGCGGAAGGGACCCTCGACGGTAAAGAGCACCGCCTTTCCCGCTGCCTGCTCGGGCGTGATGAGCGCGGTCGAGTCGGAAAGATCTCCACCATAGATCACCTCGACGTCGCCGAGCGGGATAGCGCGCCCGCTCGGCGGAAGGCTGGTGGTGTAGTCGGTTCGATAGGTCAGCGGCGCTCCGTCGAGAAACGCCTCCACACCGGTCGCCGCACTCACTCGAAATGCGGGAACGGCCTGGAAATATGTCCCGTTCTCGCCGCCCGGCAGCACGCCCATCGATGCGAGCTGATTCGCGATGTATTGAGTCCCCTTGTAATCGCCTTCCGCGCCGAACAGCCGCCCCATCATCGAATCCGCGGCGAAGGCATAAAGGCGCCGGCGCAGATCGTCGGCAGAGATCGACGCTGAGCTGGCTCCGGGTCCTGACTGCATCGCGCTCGTACAGCCGCCAAGCATCAGTACGCCAGCAGCCGCGACTACCTTCATCGATACGTTCACGTTCTCTCCTTGGGTCGATCTCAGGGAAGGCGAAGCTATTTGGGGCCCGCCATAGTTTCGGTCGCGCCGGGTTCGAGCGCAACTCGAGCGGGACGATGAAGTATTTTTCGTCAGACCCATGAATCCCGCCGCTTCCGCTCCGACTGCACCGAAAGCCGTCATTCTTCTGAGCGGCGGCCTCGACTCAACGACTGTCCTCGCCAGGGCGGTAAGCGACGGCTTTGCGATCCACGCACTCACCTTCCGATACGGCCAGCGTCACTCTGCCGAGATCAAAGCAGCACAACGGATCGGCCGGTTTTACAAAGTCGCCCGGCACCAGATCGTGGACATCGACCTCACGGTTTTTGGCGGCTCGGCCTTGACGGCGGATATCGCGGTCCCGAAGGACAGAGATCTCGACGCCGGCAAGGGAGAGGAGGAAATCCCGGTCACCTATGTGCCCGCCCGGAACACCATTTTTCTTGCCTACGCTCTCGCATTCGCCGAAGTCATCGGGTCAACCGACATCTTCCTCGGCGTCAACGCGCTGGACTACAGCGGGTATCCCGACTGCCGGCCCGAGTACATCGCCGCGTTCGAGCGCATGGCGAACCTGGCGACTCGCGCGGGAGTCGAAGGTGCGCAGCCGCTCCGCATTAACACCCCGCTGATCTCACTGACGAAGGCCGAGATAATCAGACTCGGCACCTCGCTCGGCGTTGACTACTCGCTGACGACGAGCTGCTATGATCCCTCGCCCGACGGCGCCGCCTGCGGACACTGCGATGCCTGCCAGCTCCGCCTCAAGGGCTTCGCCGCAGCGGGAATCGGAGATCCCATTGCTTACGCTGGATCTCAACGGGGCGCGCTCCGATGACGTACACGGTCAAGGAGATCTTCTACACGCTGCAGGGCGAGGGCGCGCACACGGGCCGTGCAGCGGTATTCTGCCGCTTCGCCGGGTGCAACCTCTGGACGGGCCGCGAGGAGGATCGCGCGCGTGCGATCTGTCAGTTCTGCGATACCGATTTCGTCGGCACCGGACCGGATGGTGGCAGGTTTGCGAGCGCCGAAGGGCTTGCGGACGCGGTCGATCGATGCTGGCGCGGGGGCGCGGGGAAGTACGTGGTCTGCACGGGCGGAGAGCCGCTTCTCCAGCTCGACGATGCAGCGATTACCGCGATGCACGACCGTGGCTTCGAGGTGGCCGTCGAGACGAACGGCACTCGTCCGGCGCCCGATTCACTCGATTGGATCTGTGTCAGCCCGAAAGCGGGAGCGCCGCTCGTCCAGAAAAGTGGCGACGAGCTCAAGCTCGTGTTTCCCCAGGACCATGCAATGCCGGAGCAGTTCGAGGACCTGGGCTTCGAGCATTTCTTTCTGCAGCCGATGGACGGCGCCGCCACCGCGTCGAACACGGAGCGGGCAATCGAGTATTGCCTTCGCAACCCGCGCTGGCGTCTGAGCATTCAGACGCACAAGCTGCTGGGACTTCGCTAGGCTTCTTCACGCTGTCGCCGTGGCGGCGGACTTGCGAGGCGATCTCGCTAGAGTACCCGCATCCGCGGGCGGCCATCCGTTGGCGGCTCGGGACATTCCGTCTCGAACGCATCGAGATACTTCACCGCTCCGCCGGTGTTGAAGAGGATGACCTTGTCGTTCTTTGAGATCGCGCCCCGATCGATCAGCCTGCGGAGCGCGGGAACGCACGCGCCTCCCTCAGGCGAGGCAAAAATTCCCTCGGTCCTCGCCAGCTGCCGCGACCCGGCCAGCAGCTCTTCGTCGCTCACTGCGATAGCGGTTCCTTTCGATTCCCGCAGGGCGTCGAGTATCAGGAAATCACCGATCGCCTTGGGCACCCTCAACCCTGACGCGACGGTTGCGGCGTTCGGGAATTCCGCCGCGAATCGCTCGCCGGCGTGAAAGGCGTTGACGATCGGCGCACATCCTTCCGCCTGCACTGAGACCATGCGTGGCCGCTTCTCATCGATCCAGCCGAGCTGCTGCATCTCGTCGAATGCCTTCCACATTCCGATCAGCCCCGTGCCGCCTCCGGTCGGATAGATGATCACATCCGGCAGCACCCACGCTGACTGCTCCGCGATCTCATACCCCAGTGTCTTCTTCCCTTCGACGCGGTACGGCTCCTTCATGGTGGAGACGTCGAACCATCCGTTCGCGTCCTTTCGCCGTGCCACCTCCGCCCCGCAGTCGGTGATCAGTCCGTCGATGAGGGTCACCTGCGCGCCGCTCAGCTCACACTCGATGATGTTCGCCCTCGGCGTGTCGCGAGGCATGAAGATGAATGCTTCGAGACCGGCGCGGGCGCAGTACGCGGCGAGGGCTCCAGCCGCGTTGCCCGCCGACGGCGCCGCCAGTTTTCTCACACCCAGCTCCCTGGCCATCGAAACCGCCATCGCCATCCCGCGGGCCTTGAACGTCTGGGTGGGATTGAGCGACTCGTCCTTCACGTAGAGCTGGTCCATTTTCAGCGACGCGCCGAGAGCCTTCGCGTGGATCAGCGGCGTCCAGCCCTCTCCAAGCGAGATGATGTTCTCTTCCTTTCGGAGCGGAAGCATCTCACGGTAGCGCCACATGGTCGAGACACGCGAGAACAGCGCCTGCCTGGTCATGAACTTCGCGATTCGCGGCAGATCGTACCGCACGAGCAGTGGCTTGCCGCACTCGGTGCAGAGGTTATGAAGCACTCGCGCGGGGTATTCGCGGTGACAGGAGGAGCATTCGAGATTCTTGACGTGCATCGCTTATCTTAGCCTCGGGCGGCGCGGACTGTAACTTTGCGGAGCAAATGCCGCACATAATGACTCCTCGCTAAGCGTTGACCGTCACCGAGCTGCTTCTTTTCGGCGCCGCATTACTGGCGGGATTCATCGACGCGATCGCCGGGGGTGGCGGTTTGATCCTTCTTCCCGCCCTTTCCATCGTCGTCGGTGCGGGCCCATTCGCGATCGGCACCAACAAGCCAGCGGCGGTCGCGATGGCGGCGATTGCGCTCCTGGTCTACGCGAGGAAAGGGCACCTGAACTGGCGACTGAGCGGAGCGTTCGCGGCGATGCTCGCCATCGGCGCTCTCATCGGCAGCAGGCTGGCGCTCCTGATTCCTCTGGGCGTATTCCCCTGGCTCCTCGTGCTCGCCTGCCCGGCGCTTCTCTATGTCGTCTGGCAGAAGGATCTCTGGCTCCCGCGTGACGCTGCGAGCCCCGCCCAGCCTCCCCGGCCGCTGGCGCCGTCAGTGCTTCTCTCGGGACTCCTATGCGGCGTTTACGATGGAGCCTTTGGTCCAGGTGCGGGGACGTTCATGTTTCTGAGCCTCCTGTTCTTCGCCCATTTGCCCCTGCTCTCCAGCCTTGCCGCGGCCAAGCTGGCCAATACCGCCTCGGCTGCCGTCGCGCTGGCGTCGTACGCCGAGAGCGGACACGTGCACTGGAGGCTGGGTTTGATCGCGGCCCTGGGAGCTCTCGCCGGCGGGTACCTCGGCGCGAGACAAGCGTCGGCGAGAGCGGCGCGAATCGTTCGCCCGACCCTTGTCGTGGTCGTCGCCCTGCTCGTACTGCGCATCGTAACCGGAGAAATCGCCGGGGGCGGAAATGCAGCGAATCATTTTTACCGAACAGCTCGCCTGATCGCTGCCCTGCTCATCGCGACCCTGGTTCCGTTCTTCATCGATCGGCACGCGCGTCGATCGAGCCGCGTCGAGCGGTAAGTGTACCTCGGCCACGTTGGCATCGCCCTCGGAGCGAAGGGCGTGAGACGCGACATCGGTTTGCCGGTCCTGCTGATCGCGACCTATGCGCCCGACTGGATAGACAGCGGACTTTGCCTCGCCGGAGCATTCGACCCGCGTGGAATGATGTCCCATTCGCTCCCCGCCGTTGCTCTGCTCTGCGCGATCGCGCTGACGATGTACCGCGTGAAGCGTGGCGACATGGTCAGCGGGCTCATTGTGGCCGGGGTCGTCGTCTCACACATGGTGCTCGACTGGATCACGGGCTACAAGCCAACGTGGCCAGGCGGCCCGATGATCGGCCTCAGGCTTTACGCTCATCCCACTGCGGACCTGATCCTCGAGAGCGTGGTGATCGTGGTGGGAGCCTTCCTGTATCGCCGCAGCCTCCCGGCACGCGCGAGACCGTGGATCGACGTGGCAACGATGATTGGTGCGCTTGTCATCATGCAGGCCATAATCACCATCGCGCGGGCGCTGACGGTCGCGCTGCCAAAATGTTAGCCGTGGTTGTGCGCGGGCCGATCGCGGCAAGTTGGTGTCGTCCTCAGCCGACGGCGCAGTGAATAGCGGGCGGCGGGCAGCCTGGCCCTCCGGTTTCAAGCCGCCGTAGATTATCCGACCATGTCTGATCTCCCCTCGCGATCCGAAGCCCTCGCATTGATGCACGAATTCACCCCCAGCGAATCCCTGCGAAAGCACATGCTGGCGGTGGAAGGGGCGATGCGCGCCTACGCGCGGAAATTCGGCGAGGACGAGGAGCGATGGGCTCTCGCAGGACTCGTTCACGACTTCGACTACGAGCGCTTTCCGAACGCGGCGCACTCGCCCACCGACGAGCACCCGGCCGAGGGAGTCCGGATACTCCGCGAAAAGGGATATCCTGACGACGTCCTCGACGCGATTCTAGGTCACGCCCACTACACCAACACCGCGCGCGAGTCGAAGATGGCAAAGACACTTTTTGCCGTGGACGAGTTAACGGGGCTCATCACCGCCACCGCCCTGGTGAGACCGAGCAAGAGCGTCAGCGAGGTCGATGCGAAGTCGGTGCGCAAGAAAATGAAGGACAAGGCGTTCGCGCGGGGGGTCAATCGGGATGACGTCGTCAACGGCGCCGCCGAGCTGGGAGTTGATCTCGACGAGCATATCTCGTTCGTTATCGAGTCGATGAAGGCGCGCGCCGCCGATCTCGGACTGTCTGGGACTTAGAGGCCAGACGGCGGTTCTCACGCACCGTCGGCGCGCTGCGACTGACATCTCTGCATGGGAGGCGGGAGGGCGATCCCGGCCAGGCGGGCTCGACTACGCAATCAGGTTTTCGAGGGCGTCGTAGAGCTCGTCGGGCACGAGTGGCTTCGACAGGACTACATCGGCACCGAGCGCTCGTACCCGCTCCTGACCGTCTGCATCGATGCTGCCGCTCAGAATTACCACCGGAACCTGCGCCGTCCGGCTGGACATTTTCAGCTTGCGCAAAGTCTCTTCACCAGACCCTCCCGGCATGTTGACATCGAGCACGATGGCGCTGACGGTCGGAGGTCGCATGGCGTGCATCATCACCTGAACGGCGTCGTATGCTGTGAGGACCTTGTAGCCCTTGCTCCGCAGCAGACTGGCGACGAGGTGAGACAGCACGCGATCGTCCTCGGCGACCAACACGGTGGCCGCGGGCTTCGGCTTCATCACTTGGCCGCCAGGACGACGAGTCGCTGGCACAGCCGGTCCACATCGTTCTCGAGCGTGCCCAGCGCCTCGGCGGCATCTTCGAGCTTCTCGTCGCGTGCCATCTTCTCCAGGCAGCCGGCCGCCGATGCCACGCGTGTCGCGGTGATCGCCCCTGCTGAGCCCTTGAGTGCGTGAGCGGCAAACCGGAGACGCACCGGGTCGCCTTGCTCGACCGCGCTCCTGATCTCCCGCAATCGTGGCGGAAGCTCTTCGAGGAAGATTTCGACCAGCTCACGCGCGAGCGCGCGGTCGCCCCCGACGATGAGAAGAAAAGAGCTCTCGTCCATATCGCCGCTGGAGACAGGGTGCATCTCAGGCTCACCAGCTGGCGCCCTCCCGTTCGCAAACGTCTCGATCAGGCGTAACAAGGTCCTGGACTGAATCGGTTTCGGAATGAATTCGTCCATGCCCGCCGCGAGACACTGCTCGCGATCGCCCTTCATCACGCGCGCTGTCAGCGCGATGATCGGGGTGCGTCGTCCTCGCTCCACGTCCAGCTTGCGTATGAGCTTGGTCGCCTCGAGCCCGCCCATGACCGGCATTTGGATGTCCATCAACACGACGTCGAATACCTCCTTCTCCAGCGCAGCGAGCGCTTCGAGGCCGTTTCCAACCAGAACGGGATCGTAGCCGGCCCGTCGCAGAATTCCGAGTGTGAGCTTCTGGTTCACCATGTTGTCCTCCGCCACCAGGATCCGGGTGGCGCGCGTCGCTTGGCCCGTGGCAGAAACTACTGGTGACAATATGGACAACTTGAGGTCCGCAGGCTCAGCAACGCCCGAGAAGGGCGCCGCTTCGATAGCCGCGTTCTCAACACCGAATCTTGCGGTGAAGGCAAAGACGCTCCCTTTTCCCGGCTCGCTGGTGAGGACGATGGTGCCACCCATGAGCGAGACCAGCCGGGACGCGATTGCGAGGCCGAGTCCCGTCCCACCGTATCGGCGCGTCGTGGAGGTGTCGGCCTGCTGAAACGCTTCGAATACCTTTTCCTGCTGATCCGGCGCGATGCCGATTCCGGTGTCGGAGATGCTGAATCGCAGAACGGCGTTACGGGTCTCGACTTTTTCGGGTACGATCTTGAGGACGACATGACCGTGCTCTGTGAACTTGATCGCGTTACCCACCAGGTTGATCAGGACCTGCCTGAGGCGTGGGGCGTCTCCAATCAGCGCGTCCGGGACATGTGGGGATATTTCGAGTCTGAGTTCGACACCCTTCTCGTGGGCGCGGTGCGCCAGAGTTCTCACGGACGCGGAAACGCTCTCCGCGAGCCGGAAGGGTATTGCCTCGAGGTCGAATCTTCCGGCCTCGACCTTGGAGAAATCGAGAATGTCGTTGATCACGTCGATCAGCGTTTCCGCTGAGTGCTGCGCCGTCTGAACATGATCCCGCTGGTCGGGTGACAACTCGGTCTCGAGCGTGAGCTCGAGCATTCCAAGCACTCCGTTCATGGGAGTCCTGATCTCGTGGCTCATATTGGCGAGAAACTCGCCTTTCGCGCGGCTCGCGTCTTCGGCCGCGCCGCGCGCGACCAGTGCGACCTCCTCGCTTTTCCTCAGGGCGCGGTTCGCCTCGACCAGGTCTCTGGTGCGCTCCTCGACGGCCAGCTCGAGATCCTCGCGCGACCGCCTCAACATTTCTTCGCTCTGTTCGAGCAGGCGGATCTTTTCCTTTTCCTTGCGGTCTGCGGCGGCGGCATTGGAGAGCCGGCGCCCGAATACGCCCATCCCCAGCACCATGAGAAGCGCGCCGAGGGCGATGAAGTACTCGTATCGTCGCAGGCCCGCGGCGACAGTCAGCTGCGATCTGAAGTTGTTCCGTTGGATCTCCGAAACCACGGCCTGCAGCTGACGCAGCCCCCCGTTGACGTCCGCGAATCGACGGTCCATCGACGCCATACGGCGGCCCGCCAGATCGGCACGGTTGTCAGCGAAATGGTTGAAAATCGCTCTGGATTCATCAACCATTTCCGCCATGGTGCTGTCGATTCCATTGAGGTTCTCGAGGAGGATGGGCTTCTGCTCGAGGCCTTCGGTCTCCATGCGTGCGGCCATCATCCCGACCTTGAAGCGGCTGAGAGCGGTATCGAACCTCATCTTTTCCCGCAGCGCATCGCGGGAATCGAAAACGTCGTTCCCCGGAGCGTTTACGCGCGCCGCCAGAGCCGCCAGAGCGCGATATCGCATTGACCTCTGCGCCCATTCCTGATTGACGCCAACGGAGGCGGTGTACACGTCCAGGAGCCGGGCACCGAGATACACGCTGGCGCCGACGGTAAGCAGCGAGAACGCCGCAAGCAGGAAATAAAGGAGATTGCCCGGGCGACGGGCGAGCCTAGCGACGCGACCTACGATCGCTTTCAACTCGGGGCTTCCACGAGCTCGTCCATCACCTTCACCATGCAGTCTGGACACACGCTATGCGTGAACTCCACATCTGAATGGGAGACAAGGTAGGATTCAACCTGCTGCCAGTAGTTCGCCTCATTTCTGATCTTCTTGCAGTAGCTGCAAATGGGGAGCAGTCCCTGTAGCCGGCTCACCTCGGCCAACGCGTCCTCGAGCTCGGTGACGCGAGCAGCGAGACTCCGTTGAAGCCTCACCATTCTCTCTCCGACACGCACCCGTGCTTCGATCTCGGCGGTGTCGAACGGCTTGGTGATGTAATCGTTGGCCCCCGCCATCAGCCCCATCGCGAGATCTTCCTTTCCGCTCCGCGACGTGAGGAGGATCGCGTACACCAGCTCGAATCCGGGAGTGGTGCGAAGGCGGCGGCACAACTCGATGCCGTCCATTCCGGGCAGCATCCAGTCGAGCACCAGCAGCTCGGGCGCGTCCTTGCCTTTCGATTCCTCGAGCAGGCGCCACGCGGCGAGGCCGTCCCGCTCGGTGACGACGTCCCACCCTAGCCTACCGAGTGTGGACTCCAGGAGCCGCCGCGTAACGGGATCGTCCTCGACGACGAGAATGCGCATCTCGAATGAATGTTCATTCAGAGATGGAAGTCAAACGAGGTTGTGGTGTCGCGGACTTGCGGCCTTTACGGGGTGGGCAAGCGCGCTTTCGGGAAAACATCGCTGTCCGTGAGGGGACGCCCCGACTACTTCCCGCTGGCAGGGGAAGCACTGAGGGATGCTGACGACGCGTTATGAGTTTACCGTATTACCGTTACGCGTTTAGCGTTTACCGCCCTTACTCCATCGCGAATTCGCGATTGAAGATCACGTCGAACGCGAAGGTCTTCGGCTTGGTCTTCAGCTCCATCACCTGCGCGATCCGCTCGAGACGGGCCGGGATCGCCATGATCTTTTCCTGCGCCGCCCGGCCAAGGTCGTTCAACCCGTCCATGGTATCGATCGACCAGTACTTGATCAGCTCGTCCACGATCTTGAGATAATCGCGGGGACCGTAGATCCCCGCGCGGCGCACGACATCGGCGAGCTCGCGGAAATGCGGCATGTTCACGCCCGGCATGTCGATCGCCGGCATGATCTTCGCCGCCGCAATGAGTCCCTGATTCGGATCGCGCTCGAGCACCGCCTTGAACACCGAACGGTAGAACGTGTAGTGGCGCGCCTCTTCCTTCGCGACGTTCTGAAGGACCGTCCCGATCGTCGGCTCGTACTCGGATGCGAACTTCCCGGTATTCGCGTGCGAGACCTGCGTCGCCCTTTCCTGCAGTGACGTGTACACAAAAACGCGGTACGGGTCGCGGTCCCACTCGGGCTCGAAGCCCGCCTTGATGTAGTCGAACTGCATCTTCTCGATTACCACCGGATCGAAGACGCCGGCATCCCGCGTGTAGTCGTGGAGAATCGCGCCATGGCGATCTTCTTCCGCCGTCCAGAGGTTGTTCCACTTCGCCCAGATGCTGTCGGTGCCGAGGTAAACGGCGAGAAGACGGTGGAAGTGGGGCAATCCCTCTTCGGTAAGCAGGTTGAGAGCTAGCGCGACCCGCGCCGGATCGCTGATCCCGCGCGCGCGCTCGCGCAGCGATTTCAGATGCCGGTCGGGATCTTCGCCCGGCGGAGGCTCCAGCAGCTCCGCCGGAAACCATAGCACGCGCTTGGCCTCGTGGGCGGCCATCAACTCATTTACGAGCGGCTCGAGGTCGGCCAACACCTCGATCTTGGATAGAGTTTCTGCTTCTACTGGATTCACTTACGCCCTCTGGCAGTGTGCCGGCGACCCCGGCGCCTATAAGTTAAGCGCCAGCGCCGCGAGGAGAAGAGTGCCTAGCGGCCTAACCCTTCCGCGGTGAGATTACGGCCTGCTGCTTGCGATCAAAATCCTGCCGACGCCGCCCTTGCTCGACGAAGCCTTCAGTGGGCGGGTATCGGCCGGCGCGTCGCACTGGATCGTAGCGTTTGGAGAGCGAAAATCATGGCAACACTCGCCGATAACAAGGAGCATAAGATGGATGAGCGGAGCGGAAACAGCGGGAACAGTGGAGCGGAGGAAGGCTCGGAGACACGAGTCAGCCGAAAGACGCCGAGAGGATTCGCGGCAATGAATCCCGAGGCGCAGCGGGCGATCGCCGCCAAGGGCGGACGGGCCGCGCACCAGAAGGGAACGGCGCACGAGTTCACAAGCGAAGAAGCAAGGATCGCGGGAAGAAAAGGTGGCGAAGCATCCCGCGGTGGCCGCCGATCAACTGGCGGCAGCGACAATACAAACGACAACCGCTAACCGACCTGCCGGGACGGAGGCGAGCGAGGCACGGACACCCGTGCCTCGCCGTGTTTCTAACGGCCGCGTTGTGAGTTTACCTTTTTTGCGTTAACCGTTTTGCGTACTACGTCGGAGCGGAAAGACCCGGGAGCCTACCGGACCATATCGACGTGAATGATCCCGTCTTCCTCGTAGGGCGCCGACGCGGTGGTGAAACCGAAGCTGGAATAGAAGCTCTCGAGATATCGCTGGGCGGCAAGCTTGATCGGTTGCCCCGGCGCGAGGGCTTCCAGACGCCGCAGCGCTTCGGCCATCAGCAGGCGGCCGGCCCCGGTTCGCCTCACCTCCGGCGCGGTGATGACGCGACCCACCGATCCTTCCTGATACCGGATTCCCGGCTCGAACACGCGCGCGTAGGCGACCAGATTGCGCGCACCGTCGTCGTCGAGCCAGCCGAGCAGGTGCCAGGCGGCGGGGTCACGGCCATCGGCATCGAGATAGGCGCAGTTCTGCTCGACGATGAAGACGCGTTCGCGCAGGCGGACGACTTCGTAAAGATGCTCGGGCGCAAGGTCGCGGAAACGCGACCACTGCCACCTGATTGGGGCGCTTGTTCTGGTCAGGATGCTTCCGTATTCTCAACGGTCGACGGCATCGGGATAACATAACATGCATCGAATTTCGCTTCGCTTCTGCTTTCTATTGCTCTCGGCCACGCTCGCCGCGCCTGAAGCCGGGGCGCAGCGACGAGCCGGCACTGGCGCTTCGCTGGATGCCCGTATGGGTCTCCAGCGGGATGCGGCGCTCGTTGCCGCCATAGGAGACATATCCGCGCGGCGAATCCGTGAGACCGATTCGGCGCTGGTGTCGTTCGGCACCCGCCATACGATGAGCGACACCATGAGTCGCACCCGTGGCATCGGCGCGGCGCGGCGATACCTGCACCGGAAGCTGAGCGAGTACAGCATCGACTGTGGAGGCTGTCTCAGGGTCGAGTACGATGAAGCAAAGATAGAGATTCGCGGGCATCCGGACCGGCCGACGGTGAACGTCGTCAACGTCGTCGCCTGGCTGCCGGGCTGGGACACCAGCCGGGTGCTGGTGATGGGCGCGCACTATGACTCGTGCATCTGCGCCGCTCCCGAGCTTGGAACAAGGGCGAGATTCGAGGCGACGCGTGATGCCCCCGGCGCCGATGACGACGGCTCCGGGACCGCCGCGGTGCTGGAGCTGGCGCGGGTCTTCTCGAAGCGCTTTCCACGGGGCATGGAGACGTCCATCATCTTCGTCGCCTACGCCGGAGAGGAGCAGGGTCTGCTCGGATCCACACACTTTGCGCGGCGCCTCCACGATGGCGGCTACAAGGTCGTCGCCGGCCTGACGGATGACATCGTTGGGAACGTCGTGGCCGACGACGGCAGAACCGACTCGACGAGCGTGCGTATTTTTGGCGCCGACCCCGACAACGGCCCGAGCCGCGAGCTGGCGCGTTACGCGGCAGCGGCCGGATTCATATACAACCGCGCCTTTCGTGTTTTTCCGGTATTCCGGCTCGACCGCATCTCGCGCGGCGGCGACCACAGTCCCTTCGTCGGACTTGGCGACCCCGGCCTTCGCTTCACCGAGCGCCTTGAGAATTACAAGCGGCAGCACCGGCCCACCGACGGCTTCGCCCACGTGAACTTCCGCTATGTCGCCAACGTAGCGCGGCTCAACGCGGCGGTGATTGGATCGCTGGCGAGCGCGCCGGCCCCGCCCGCTGCACTGGCGCGGCGCGATCAGGCGTCGGGAGGTCAGCGCTGGTCGATCACCTGGCCGGAAGTTCCGGGTGCGGCCAGCTACGAGGTCCTGTACAGGCGCACGAACTCAGCGGTTTACGAAAAGATTTATCGCGTTCCCGGAAAGACTTCGTTCCTGCTGCCCGACCAGCTCGACGATGGCTGGGCGGGCGTGCGATCTGTCGGCACCAACGGCCATCGGTCGATCACCAGCGCGGTGCCCCCTCCCTGTCCGGTGCTGGCGACTCGCGCTGACTCCGTCGCCGCGGGAGATCTGATCCGGAATTGTATAAGGCCGCCCGCCAGGTGAAGCGGCCAATTACGTGACTCGATGTGAAGAAGCCCCGACCGTCTGGCCGGGGCTTCTTCGCATCGGGCTGGAGCAGAGCCGGCTTTCTACCGGTTGGCCGTATTGTCGAGACAGGTACGGTTGGCGGCCGCACAACCTGTTGTCGTTGGTGGAACGGTGATGTCGCCCCGTGCAGTAATGGTATAGGCCCTTCCGGCGGCAAACCCAACTGCGGTTCTGGTGAGCGCGTTCGTAGTTGCTCCCGCGTAGGCCGCTCTCAGGTCATAAACACCGCTCGGCAGCTTTGTGAATGCGCCGCCGCCCTTGTATCCGGTCTCGCCCCCGATGGCAACCTCCACCCCCGACTGCTGGTTCCGCGCGTACAACGTCATCGGATTCGCGTTGGAGATGGCATGGACGAACCGTACATCGGCTGCGGTCCAGTCGATCTGAGCCGGGAACAGATCCTCGACCACGAACGCATCCACGATCTTGGTCGTTGTATTGTAGAAACCACTCTGATAGAACGAGTACTTTTTCCCCGCCTCGATCGTCGCCGCCAGGTTTGCGATGGCCAGGTCCTTGTCGGTCGCAGCTGCGATCCTGCCCGACAGTGTGTACTGACCTGGCGTGATCCCGGCATAAAGCCCGCCCGATCCAACTCCACCGTAGCCGACTCCGAGCACTGATTCGCTTCCGGTGGTGGCGCACGCTTCACTCGGCGGCACGGCGCTGCATGTGGCGGTCGAAATCGCCGTTAACTTGGTGTCATTGGCGTAGAAATTCACGGCCGGCGCGTTGACGCCAAAGTTGAAGAACATGACGCCGGCTGCGGGAAGCACTCCCGTTATATCCTGAACGGCGTTTTTTTCGTAGTCACACGATGCCAGCGCGGCGGCCGACAGCAGCACCGCGATTGATTTGAGTCTGTTTATGGTAATCACGGTGTAATGATCCAGATCGGCTTTGTCTGATAGTCGTCCGCGAGTCCGCCGATGGCATCGAGGCCGGGCCTGTTCCACACGTATTCCGAGTTGAATCTCGGCCTGAGGCGATAGACGACCTGCCCTCCATTGGCCGCGTAGAGAGTGTTCGGAGGAGCGAAGCCCGGAAAGACCTGAACGCCGCTCGCCGGATCGATGTCCGTATAGTGAAATCGGCGCATGTCCATCCACAGCTCATTGTGTCCCCACGCCCATTGGGCGATGTACTTCTGGGACATGATCTGGGTCAAGGTGAGATTGGCTGGGGTCGGAACGATCAGCGGGTTGGCTAGAAATGCTGCTTTCTCAGCCGCGGTGATCAGCGGAGGCGCCTGGCCACCGTCGTTGATTCGGGAGTTCACAAAATCGATGTGCGTCGAGATCGCGTTCTGGTATGCCGCCAGCGCCGTCGCTCTGTCCCCCGCTCTGTATGCGGCTTCCGACTTTATGAACTGCAGCTGCGAATAGGTCATCGCAGGATGCCTGGCTTTGTCGTCGAACAAATACAGGCCCGGGGCCCCCGCCGGCACGCCGCCGGGATACCCGTAAGGGTTGTTCGGGCGCGCGGTGACCGCTCCCGGGGGGAAGCCCAGGACGTTCGGAGAAAGCCCGCGATACACGCCATCGGGTGACGGGGCCAGCATGCGAGTCATCCGGGGATCCTGAACTCCGAACGCCGTGCCATCCATCAGGTCGACGACGAACTCGCTCTGCCGGTGGTTCACGAAATTCCCGCGCGTGGGCCCCTGAAAATTGCGGGAATCGTTCAGCGCATTCGCAAAATCGTACAGAAGAAGCGCATCGTCGGCGTTGCTTGCGAACGATTGATCGACAGCGGCTATCACTGCCGCGGGATTGTACACGGAAGTCTTGTTGGTGTAGTGGCTCAGGTTGATGGCCCGCAAGCCGTATGCGAACTTCAACCACTTGATACGGTCGCCGTTGTAGATCTTGTCGCCTCTGGCCATGTAACTGGCGTCGACCGCCCCGTCAGTACGCTGCAGGTACACGATGGCGCTGTCCAGAAGCTTCCGGACCTCCTCATACGCGTACTCCTGGGTGTCGTAATTGAAGCTGAACTTCGTCTGGTCGATCGCTTCCTTGACGATGATCTCGCCATGGAGATCGGCCAGCTGCTGCCAGCCCCACGCCTTGAGGATGTACCCCAGGCCCAGCACGTCCCAGCGCTGCTCGGCCTGCGCGATCTCCATCATGTCGATCAGGTTCTGCCCGAAGGTCCAGTACACATCCCGCCACTGCTGGCCGGAGTTGTCACTTCCCGGGTCGTAACCCATGCGACCGAAGGTCGTTGCCGGCGAGCCGACGACGGTCGAGACCAACTGCTGCGTATAAAGACTGATGTAACGGCCGTCCCACTGTGAGCCCGACGCCATCCAATGCAGCATCGGCGGCAGGTACAGATTCGCCGCCACTGTCTCCGGAGCATTCGGGTTGGTGTTGACGGCCAGAAAGTCCTGGCATCCCCCGGACAGACTGAGGAAACCCGCGAGCAGCACGACACGGTGCTTTTTCATCTGCTTCGTTCTGAAAGTTGTCAGTTTCATCTTAGAATCCCATCCTGAGGCCGACGTTGAAGCCACGTGGCATCGCGAAATTGCCGTAGTCGATTCCCGCGGCTCCGGATCCTCCTGTTGCCGCGGTGTTGCCGTTCACGATCGGATCCATCCCGGAGTAGTTGGTCAGGAGGAGCAGATCGGTACCCGTGACGAACACGCTGGCTCGCCTGAAGCGTCCCTCGGGAAGTGCGTAGCTAAGAGTGATGTCCCGCAGCCGCAGCCAGTTGATGTCCTTCTCGATAAAGAGCTCTTCGCTTATCGACAGGTAGTAGTTGGGATCCGCAGCCGGAGTGACGACGATGGTGTTTCGCGTGGGGTTGGCGGTGTTCTCCTTACCGTCCTGCAACACGCCTTCGATCACCCGTGGCACCTCGCGATCGAGCGTGCGCGGGCTCAGGCCCCGGGCGGTGAGAAACTGCTCCGTGGCATTGTATACATCGCCGCCTTTCCGGATATCGACCAGCGCGCTCAACGTGGCGCGCTTGTACCGGAGGGTGTTCGAAAGGCCGAGGGTGTAATCCGGCTGGCGATCGTATCCTCCATCGATGAACCCGGCCGAGCGAACGGGGAGGCCGTTGATTGGATTGATCAGAACGTCGCCCGCGGCATTACGGCGATAAAAGGTGCCGGTGAGGGACCGCGTCGACAGCCCGGGAGCGGTGCCGTTCCGCACGTTGCCGAACAACCAGGTGTCGGAGTTGTACGCCTCAGGCAACTCATTCGGCAGAGCCAACACTACCCCTCGTGACCTGTCGAAGTTGGCAATGACATCCCACGTCAGGTTTTCTCTGAGCATTGGGGTACCGCGAACCGTGAGCTCGAGGCCCGTGTTCCGGGTCGAGGCGCCGTTCAGGTTGAACAGGACGAAGCCCGTCGCGTAGCTGCCTCGGATGTTGTCGACGATCTGATCCCGCGTCTGCTTGCGGTACACCGTCGCATCGATACCCAGCCTGCTGTCGAGGAAGGTCAGCTCGGCGCCGAGCTCGCGCGACACGGCAAACTCAGGCGCCAGGTTGCGGTTCGGGCCCCAGAAACCGTAGCCGTATCCGCCGTAAGCCGTCGTCTTGTACTCGAGTGATGGCCGGTAGGCATAGGGTCGAGCGTCCTTGCCGACTTCGGCGTAGGCCGCCCTGAGCTTCCCGGTCATGAATTTGCCGATCGACGGAAACGCGTCGGAGAAGACGAAGCTGGTCGACACGCCGGGATAGAAAAAGGAGTTCCGCTCCTCCGGGATCGTCGAGGTCCAGTCGTTGCGGCCGTCGAAATTGAGGTACAGGTACCGCTTGTAGTCGAGCGAGACCCGGCCGAAAACGCCGATCAGGCGGCGCTGCGTAATCCTCGTGGCGCTCGTCCTCGCGTTCGTGTTGTTGACCGATACGAAGTTCGGCTCCAGGAAGTCGCGCCCCACCGAAGCATCGATCGTCGACTTGTAGTCATTGATCGAATTGCCGATGAGGCCGCCGATCGAGATGGCGTTGGTGAGAGCGCGGCTGTGGACGTTGAACAGCGTCTGCATGTTGCTGCTTCGCGTCATGTCGTTCGCAATATCGATGATCCCGTTGTTCGAAAAGCCCCCCAACGCCGCGCTCTCGGGGTGGCGCAGGATCTCGGCCTGATTCGTGTAGGTGTCGGTCCCGATATTCGTCTTCAGATTGCTCCAGCTGAACGGCGAAAACGTAAGGCCCAGGTTCGCGATGATCCTGTTGTTCTTGTTGCTGTTGAAGTTCTTGTTGACGTTGAAGTACGGGTTGTCCACCTCGAGGTTCTGGCCCAGAGTCGTGAGCCGTCGCCGGGTTCCGGCTGGAGTGAGGTAGTCATTTGCCTGGTCAGTCTGCGGCCAGACCAGCAGACCGATCAGCGGACCGCCCGCTCCCTTGAAGGACTGACGGTTGTCGGCGTAGGTGTAGCCCATCGACAGGTCGACATTCAGCCAGTTGGTGACCTGAGCCTGGGAAGCACCCGTCAGGTTGATCCGGCTGTACTTGTCGTTAGGGACGACACCGCCCTGGTTAGTGACGGAGGTGGCGAGCCGGTAGTTCACTTTGTTGTCGGCCGCTGCCCCGCTGAACGTCAGATTGTGCTTCTGCGTCTTGGCCGTATTGAAGAAACCGTCGATGTTGTCGTAAAACTGAGTCCCGTCCGCATACGGCAGGCCCCAATAGAGGAACGTCGAGCTACCCACGCCGCTCGGGCCATAGACCCTCTGGATCTCCGGGCTCTTCCCCACACTCGCGAACGTGAAGCTGTTGTTGTAGTCCAGCCCTCCAACACCGGCCTTGCCGCGCTTGGTCGTGATGACGATCGCCCCGTTCGCCGCATCGATGCCGTAGAGCACGGCGGCTTCCGGTCCCTTGAGGACGACTAGGCTCTCAATGTCCTCCGGATTGAGGTCGGCTGCCCTGTTCGTGAAGTCGACCCCCCGGTTCTCGAACGAATACGTCGAGCCGCCGAACGAGGACGCGAATGCGGACGTGTGGAGAGTCTTGTTGTCCATCGGCAGGCCATCGATGATGAACAGCGGCTGATTGCTGCTGCTGATGGAGCTGACACCTCGAATGGTGATCGACGACGACGCGCCCGGAACGCCCGACGTGCTCGTCACCTCGACGCCGGCGACACGTCCCTGCAATGCATTCACAAAGTTCTCTCTTTGCGTCTCAGCGATTGCGGCGCCGCTGACAGTCTGCTGAGCCGTCCCCAGAGCCCTTTGCGCTGTAGTCTGCCCAAGAGCCGTAACCACCACCTCGTTCAGGGTGGCGACAACCATACTGAGCGCGAAATCACGCGTGGCGTCTCCTGACGCGGGCACCATTACGGAGGCGCGCGCGGGTGCGAAGCCGACTCTTCGGGTGGTCACGGACCGGGATCCCGGCGGCACCCCGGTAATGGTGTAGGTACCATCCTGGCCACTCTGCGCCCCGACCGTAGTTCCTTCGACGCGTACCTGTACGCCGACTAGCGGTGCCCCGGTTGCGGCATCGGTGACGCGCCCGCGAATGATGCCCGTGCCTTGCCCGATGGCGAGTGAGGGGGACGCAAGCATTGCCAGCGCGAGAAAGCTCAGAACCCGATGAAGCCTCATGGTGCCTCCAAAATCATTGAAGATGATGATGCTGCCGCTATCATATTTCTGTGGCGAAAAGTTGTCAAATGTTTCGAGGTATCGCGCAGGCGAAACTCGTCGACATGACTGAACCGGAATACCTCGCCGGCTTTTCGCAGCCCAAGGCACCGCCGCGTTTTCGTGGAGCCGGCTTTGGGGAGGGCTAGTTTGTACCAGTGCGCAGCGATGTGCAAGGGACTTCATCGTTTCCCGCTCAACTGCCACCGATCGGGCCACGCGATACCTTGATGGTATCGAGTGATGAAATCCCACCCAGGCCTCTCCCAACATGAAACGAAGATCTCTCTTCGCCGCGCCCGCTCTCCTGGCGGCCGCGCTTGCCTGCGCTCCCGCGACCCCGCCTGGCGCATCCGCCGCGTTCCCGGGCGTCGACGCTTCAGCGCGACGATTGCTTGGCGCCTCCACAGCAGGCGCGGGAGGCGCACTCTCATCGGCTGACCAGCGCTGGATCGAGCAAACGCTCTCGTCGCTCAGCCTGCGGGAGAAAGTCGGCCAGCTGGTGATGCCATGGGTCGGTGGTGATTACGCCGCCGTCGGCTCGCCGGAATTCGAGCACGTGCGGAAGTGGATCGAGGAGGACAGGGTCGGCGGACTCGTCCTCTCGATCGGACTGCCCCTCAGTTATGCCGCCAAGCTCAACGAGTTTCAGATCCGCGCCCGGGTACCGCTTCTCATCGCTTCCGATATGGAGAACGGCCCCGGCATGCGTCTCGGGGGTATCTACGCTCTTCCATCGCTCCTGCCGCAGGGAGGAGGAACTGTATTTCCCCCCGTGATGGCGCTAGGCGCGACGCGCTCCGACTCGCTCTCGTATCAGCTGGGCCAGGTGCTGGGAACCGAAGCTCGCGCGATCGGTGTGCACATGGTGTTCGGGCCTGTCCTGGATGTGAACTCCAATCCCCTCAATCCCATCATCAATACGCGCTCGTTCAGTGAAAGTCCCGCGCTCGTATCCAGTCTGGCACGCGCCTACATCCGCGGGGCGCATTCGAAGGGACTGTTGACCACGGGCAAGCACTTTCCCGGGCACGGGGACACCGAGGTGGATTCTCACATCGATCTGCCCTCCATCCGCGCGAATCGGGCCGGGATGGACTCCGTGGACCTGCCGCCGTTTCGGAGTGCGATCGAAGGTGGAATCGACGCGATCATGACCGGCCACATCGCCGTGATCGGAATCGAAGGAGACAGCGCCGCGCCGGCTACTCTCTCGCGCGGATTCATGACGGGGATCCTTCGGGACGAGATGCGCTTTGGCGGCCTCCTTGTTACCGATGCGATGACGATGGGCGGAATCGCCAAGCGGTACGGCGCCACCGAGCCGTTGATACTGGCGCTGGAAGCGGGCGCCGACGTTCTGCTCATGCCGCGCAACGTCACCAGGGCGATCGAGACAGTGGTCGGTGCGGTAACGAGCGGGCGGCTCACCGAAGCGCGCATCGATGCCTCCGTGCGCCGCCTTCTCGCCGCCAAGGCGCGCGCCGGCTTGCGACAGGGGAGACTGGTTGACCTCAACGCGGTCAGCCGCACCGTCGGAGTAGCCGCACACACCGACATCGCCGATCGCATCGCCGAGCGCGCGATTACGCTGGCCCAGGACCGCGGCAATCTGGTCCCGGTCGCGGATGACTCGACGAAACGAATTGTGGCGATCACTTACGCCGACGGGGACGACCTCGTGGCCGGAAGGACGTTCAATTCCGTGATCGGCGGCCGCATTCCCGGGACTGCGATGACGCGTGTGGACGAGCGGACGACGGAGGCCGAGTATGCGGCTCTGCGCTCACAAACCGACTCGGCGCACCTCCTGATCATCTCCGTTTATGTATCGCCGAGGGAGTTCGCCGCGACTATAGGCACCCAGCAGGCTTTCTCGAGGTTCGTGGAGGAAATAGCGTTGTCCGGGAAGCCCATAATCGTCATTTCCTTTGGGAGCCCGTATCTCCTCAGCGCCTTTCCGTCGGTTTCGTCGTACGTGATTGCGTGGGGAGGCGCTCCAGTCAGCCAACGCGCGGCAGCGCTCGCGGTTCTCGGCTACCGAGGCATCTCAGGCCGGCTCCCGATCTCGCTCCCGCCAAATATTCCTTTTGGGGCCGGTCTCGACCGGTCACCTGCCAGGAACTGGTCGCCAACTAGATGAAGCTATCGCACGCCCTTACAGTTGCTCGCGCCGGTCAAATGAAGCTATCGCACGCCCTTATAGCTCTCGCGCCGGTCAAATGAAGCTGCGCATTCTCTTCACGGTTCTTTTTGCACCCGCCTGTTCCCCGCCGGCCCCGCCTGCCAAGCCAGTACCGGTTGCGCCGCCGATTCAGTATGTGGCACCCCAAACGGGACTCAACAACTCCGGCCTCGACACTGCGCTCGTCACGCGGCTCGATAGGCTCGTCAAGGATGCGATGGACGACGCCGTTGCACCCGCGGTCGCGATCGCCGTCGGGCGAAACGGCAAGATCGCGTACATGAAAGGTTACGGGCACACCAGCTGGGACATCCCGTCTTCACCGCTCGTCGATACGAGCACGCTCTTCGATCTCGCATCCGTGACCAAGGTCGTTTCGACGACGACTCTTGCCATGCTCATGGAAGAAAGCGGTCAGCTCGATCTCGACAGAACCGTGACGTCGTACCTCCCGGAATTCAATTCAGCGGAGAAGGTCGGAATTACGGTGAGGCAGCTGCTCACCCACAGCAGCGGTCTCGAAGCCGGCGGGAACACGTCCGGGGCGACCGGCCGCGAGGCGTACCTGCGCGTAATCAGCGCGCGCCCGCTGGAGTATCAGCCCGGAACGAGAACGATTTACAGCGATTGGAGCATGATTCTGCTCCAGCTGGTGATGGAGAGGATCTCCGGGAAGACTCTGGACGTCCTCGCCGCGGAGAAGATCTTCCGGCCGCTGGGGATGACAGACACGCAATTCAATCCTCCGCCGCACCTGCGACCGAGA
>JBGTEZ010000355.1:0-2382 GCA_041747535.1 Gemmatimonadaceae bacterium | reverse complement strand
CGGAGCGCCTCGTCCCCACAGTCAGATGCCGTAGACCTCCTGGCGCTGGCGAACACACACGGCATCCGTTATAATACATAGCGTGATACGGTCGTTCGCGAATACCGCTTCCGAGGACCTGTTCAACGGTGTCGATAGTCGCCGAGCTCGAGCCGCGTGTCCGATCGCTCTTTGGCCGGTGGTCCGGCGCAAGCTAACCCAGCTCAATCGGGTCAGAGATCTTCGCGAACTTGCAGTGCCCCCGGGCAACCGGCTGGAACGTTTGAGAGGAGACCGGAAGGGTCAACACAGTATCCGCATCAATGAACAGTACCGAGTCTGTTTCCGGTGGGAGGGGACCTATGTCGACGAAGTCGAAGTCACGGACTACCACTAAGCGCACAACCGGCATTCGACCACTGGTGCGTCGTCGGCTGCCGACGGAGATTCCACCCGTCCACCCGGGAGAGATGCTTCTGGAGGAGTTCCTGAAGCCGTTGGCCATCTCCCAGTCTGCTTTCGCCATTCGCCTCGGAGTGTCGTTTCCTCGCCTCAATGAGATTATCCGCCAGAAGCGAAGCGTCACGCCGGATACGGCGCTCCGCTTCGCGCAGGTGACAGGCATGAGCGCTGACTTCTGGTTGGGATTGCAGCTGGATTGGGATCTCTGGCACGTCCTCCGCTCCAAAGAGGCCGAGCGAATTGGAAAACTCTCACCTCTTCCGAGAGCTGGATAGCGGCGTGGTCGCCCATTGATTGGCGTTATGAGAGTGGGCCCTGAGAAACGGTCCGGGTCGAGGGTCGCCTTCACCGTGAACGACTGGACACTCGTAACACACAAGCCGCATCCCGGCTCACAAGTAGGTCGGGCTTCTGTGCGCGACATTCGGGACTTCCTGGAGGATGCAGGCGTTTTACCGTAGACGGCCGGCGAGGGAATAACGTCGTGCCGTTAACTACGTCGCGAAAAGGGGCTGACAATGATCATGCAACATGACGGGTACGTCGCGCGCATCGACTACGATGAAGACGACAGAATCTTTCGTGGCAAAGTCGCCAACATTAGGGATTCGATCGTCTTCATCGGCAGAACGCCCGAGGAGCTCGAGCGCGACTTCGCTGAGCAGCTGAAGTTCTACTTCGAGATTTGCAAGAAGCGAGGAAAGACGCCAGACCGTCCCTACTCAGGGCAATTCGTTCTTCGGATCGATCCGGATCTTCATCGGGCATTGGCGGTTGCGGCCGACCGCGAGGACAAGAGCTTGAACCGTTGGGCGGCAGACACGCTTGCTCGTGCTGCGACTGGTTGAAGCCAGGCAGAAACCGCGGTCGCTACCCATTCCGCTACCCGCGACCTCATCAGCACCGAAGTGAAAAAAACGCACCGAGGCGCAAGTGACTCTACTGGTTAGAGTTATGAAAATGGGCCCTGCAGGACTCGAACCTGCGACCGTCGGATTATGAGTCCGCTGCTCTAACCGACTGAGCTAAGGGCCCGCGCTACGAAACTACCAGCGTGTGTTGGCTGCGAGCAACATCGAAACTTGTACTCCGTCCGAGGGGTGCGCCCGGGAGTCGGAGGGGATCCTGCAACGCGAGTACGCTCGCTCGGGCGGAGCCCCTAACTGCGCTCCCTCGCTCCGCTCGGTCACGGGTCTCCTGGTCGCTCGCTGAAACTCGCTTATGCAGGATCCCCTCCGACTCCCAAACGGATCTCCGGCGAAAAACAGGTTCATTTCACCTGCTCGCGAACCACACGCGCTGATATTCGGCCGCGGATACTAGAAGGACACGCTCATTCTCGGCTCCCAGGCGAGCTTCACGGTGCCTTGAAATCCGCTCATCGATACTCCCCGTTGCTCGGCGCCGCTGCTGACTCGGTTTACCCCGATATCTCCGGATAGCTCGAAGTCGCGGAGGCGGGACGCGCCGGTCAATCCCAGGCGCGTGATCTTTGAGACGATTCCCCCGAAGATTGTTGGCGTTGTTGCGTAGTCGGCGGCGGGGGGGTAGGGAGCGCGGTAGTCGCCCTCGCCTTGGCGGCGGCTCGCCACGTAGAGGCGGAGAGGGGTGCGCGGCACGAGGGCGAGATCCAGTCCAACTCTCACCTCGTCGAAGTCGCTGAAGCCCTGGCCGAGGCCGATGTTGAACGATGAGTAGCGCTCGTTCGGATTCGGAGTCCTGTATGCCAGATACGAGACGCGGGCGTACGACGCGAACCAGCGCTGGTCGCCGGCGAGGGGAAGTCCTTCGGCCGTCATCGTCAGACCGTACGACGACGGCTCCTCGCAGTTCGGTTCGCAACGGTCGATCTGCAGATCGTCGATGAAGACGTGCGCGGCGAAGCTGCCCACCCTCGAGCGGAACGAGCCCTCCAGTCCGAGCCCCAGGTTCCCGTCCTGC
>JBGTEZ010000354.1:0-1639 GCA_041747535.1 Gemmatimonadaceae bacterium | reverse complement strand
TAGATACGTTGGTCGCCGCTCCCCTCGCTCCCTTGAGAATCCTGATGTTGCTCATGTTGGGGTCTGAACGAAATCCGATTCCCTCGAGTCGCCGGTTGGGCTCGGTCAGCACGAACGCGCTGTCACTCGATATCTCGTTCCTGCCCTGATTGTAAATGAGCTCCGACGTCGTCAGGCGCCGGCCATCCTCGGAAATGACAACGACGTTCTCGCGCGCGACCATGTTGCCAAGGCGGGTGTTGTATGTCCCCCGGCGCGACGTGAGCACTGCATCCTGCGCGCCGGCGCTGTTGAAAAAAATGGTGTTCACCTTCAGCAGCTCGACGCGCGTGTTGTCGTCGAAGAAATAGGCGGTATCCGCGACCAGTCGTCCGCGGTTGAGGCCCTCGGCATTGAGCCTGAATCTGGCGCCAAACATTACCTGGTCAGCGGAGTCGGCCATCGCGGATCCACGCGCGGTTGGCAGCGCTTTTTTCTCGGCGCAGGCGCCCAGGGCAAGCAAGGCAGCGGTGAGGCACACGGCGGTGCGCACTAGATGACTCCCGCACGCATCAGGTCGTGGAGATGGATGACTCCTACCACCGAATCATCCTCCGCCAGCACCGGCATCGAGATTATTCCGTGCGTCTCCATTCTGTACACCACTGCGCTTCCCAGCTCTTCCGAGCGCGCGACTTTCGGGTGGGTGTTCATCACCGTCCGAGCCGGTACGGGGAAAACATTCTCCTCGTGCTCCATCAGGCGGGTCAGATCGCCGGTAGTGATGACGCCGGAAACGGTGCCGCCCTTACCCACGACAATCGCGATCCCCCGCCGCTCGGCGAGCAGCACCACCGCCTGGCGCATTGTGGCGTCTTCGGTCAGGAGCGGGAGCTTCTCGGTGATCATCACATCTGATACCCGCGTAAGGAGCCGACGACCCAGAGCTCCGCCAGGGTGCAGCCTGGCGAACTTGTCCGCATCGAAGCCGTTCTCCTCGAGGAGGGCGATCGCGAGGGCATCTCCGAGCGCAAGCGCGACGGTGGTGCTCGTGGTCGGCGCCAGGTCGTGGGGGCAGGCTTCTTCACTCACCCACGCATCGAGCGTCACGTCACTGTGCCGGGCCAGCGCAGATTTGGCGTTGCCGGTGAGCGCGACGGTGCGAACCCCCAGACGCTTAAGGTGCTCGAGCAGACCCAGCACTTCGCTCGATTCTCCGCTCTTCGAGATCAAAATGCCTACGTCGGACTCGCCGACGATCCCGAGATCGCCGTGGACGCTGTCCGCAGGGTGGAGGAAGCTCGCGGGCGTACCCGTCGATGTCAGGGTCGCGGCGATTTTTCGGCCGATGAGCCCGGACTTCCCCACGCCCGAGACGATCACGCGCCCCGGAGAATTGTGGATCATCTCCACCGCCCGGGCGAAATCGTCGCCGAGGCGCTTCTCCGCCTCGGCGAGCGCCTCAGTCTCCATGCGCAGAACCCGGCGTCCGCGCCCGACAATGTCCTTCCTGGTCACTGGTTTACGCGCGCCCAGATGTCGACGGCGCGACCCATCAGCTCGTCGAGGGCCGGCAGAGGGAGCATGTTAGGCCCATCACTCGGCGCCTTGTCGGGATTGGGATGCGTTTCGATGAAAAGCGCCTGCGCGCCGGCTGCAA
>JBGTEZ010000353.1:0-6331 GCA_041747535.1 Gemmatimonadaceae bacterium | reverse complement strand
GCGGGTCAGATAGTACTCGTCCAGCGTACAGATACGCTCGAACAGGGCCGCACCGATCCGGTCATAAAAAAGTTTCGGCGGCAGGGTTTTTGGTGTCGCCCACAAGCCGCGAATGGATTCGGGAATGGCGCTTGCGGACTGTGACTTATCATCAGCGCACGGTGCACTTTCCTGCCGGACGCTGCGTGGCACCGTCACAGTTTGTCGGCCAGGCGGATGCCGGAGAACTGCCACCGCGCACTCGCGGGAAAGAAGTTCCGGTACGTCGTCCGTGCATGAGATCGGGGCGTCGCGCACGATGCGCCTCGCAGCACCCACTGATCGCACATCCATTTCCCGTTGTACTCCCCAATCGCTCCAGCGGCAGGCGAGTAGCCGGGATATGCGGTGTATGGACTCTGCGTCCACTGCCAGACGTCGCCATAGAGCTGCTGGAGGGGGGTCCCACCCGGTTCAGTTCCCCCCTCGTATGCTGGCCCCGGATGGTAACGTGCTGACTCGAGGAACCGTCCTTCCAGGGGCGCCAGTGCGGCCGCGGTCTCCCATTCGACCTCGGTCGGCAAGCGCTTTCCGGCCCACCGCGCGAACGCATCAGCCTCGTAGTAGCTCACGTGGCAAACTGGCGCATCTGCATCGAGCGGGCGGGTACCGCCCAGAGTAAACTCTGTCCATCCCTCCTCGGTACGCTCCCAGTAGAGTGGGGAGTCCCATTCAAGCTCCTGGACCACCGACCACGCATTGGATAGCCAGAGTTCGGAGCGGGCATAGCCGCCGTCCTCCATGAACGCGAGATACTCGGCGTTGGTTCCGAGCCGCGATCCGATGCGAAACTTCTCCGTGAACACACGGTGGCGCGGGAGCTCGTTGTCATAGGCGAAGCCATCGGTACCGTGTCCGACACGATGCACTCCCTCGGCGAACTCGAACCATTGCAGTGGCTCTGAAACCACCTTTCTCGCCTGCACTTTCTGGTACGTCGGACGAAGCGGGTTCGTCCAGAAAACGTGCTTGATGTCGGTCAGCAGCAGCTCCTGATGCTGCTGCTCGTGGTGGAGGCCAAGCTCGACTAGCTCCCATGCCGGATGATCCGCTCTCAGAGCTGAAAAAAGTTCACGCATCGCGCGGTCAACGTGGTGGCGGTATGAATAGACCTCCTCAACCGTCGGGCGCGTGACCAGCCCTCGTTGCGCCCGGCAGTGCCTCTCGCCCGCCTGCACGTAATAGGAGTTAAACAGGAAAGCGTATCGCCGATCCGGCGAGCGGTAGGCAGAATAGTAGGGACCGAGGATGAAAGTCTCGAAGAACCAGCTGGTATGCGCGAGATGCCATTTGGTGGGGCTCACGTCCGGCATCGAGCTTACGACGTAATCCTCCACCTGAAGCGGGCGGCAAAGCGCTTCTGTCTGAGACCGCACAGCGTCATACCGCTCAACCATTCCGGTCATAGCCTCCTCATTCGGGCCAAGGTCACTGGATCTCTGTGCCTGCCTTCGCGGGTCACCGCGAAGCAGACGATCCACTCTCAAGGGACAAGTCAATCCTGCTGCACCAGGTTCCCCCGGACGATGCGATCAAGGCGCGGGTGCTTGCGGCGCTCAGAGCGGACGGGTTTGCGGCCTAGACTGGGTCAGGCGTGCGCGGGATTAGCACGCGCGCCTCATCCGGCTGCCCGTAAATAGCGCCGAGGGTGGCGCCGTACACCAGGTGGCCGATCAGGCTCCCCATGGCTGTGGCCGCCGCTCCGCCAAAGACGGGCATCCCCATCATCGGCAGGACGATGAGCATCGCGAGAATCCACGGAGCGAGCCCGTACAGGGCGCCACGTACCGGCGGCGGGCCGGGCAGGCGGCGTGCGACAACGGCATAAATGAGAGCGAGAATCGTCCCGATCATCAGGTGACCTGCCCAGCCCAGCAGCGTGCTTCCACCCATTGCGCCGGCAAGCATGTCGGCCGGGTTCATTCTGGGTATGCCCATCATCGGCGCGACCCAGAGCCCGATTGCTGTCATGATGAGCGTGCCCACCAATCCGCCAACGACGGCACGTGCCCAATTGCGTTCCATTTTATTGACTCCGAAAGAAGGTCCACCACGGCAAGTCGTGAACTCCCGCCCTGGTTCCCGACGACTCCGACTACCGGATTTCTCGCGCAGGCCGTGCGGCAGCTTGGCCGGGATGCGGGCGTCAGGAACTTCCGGCATTACCAGGGACTTCACCATCCAGCATGCCAACGATGACTTGTAGTACCCACTACGACCTCGCAGTGATCGGCGCGGGCCAGGGCGCCGGACCCTCCGCCGTGGGGAGCGTGCGCTAGCCCGTGCCGCCGCCCACTCGCCATTTCTTGTCCCCCCACGACGCAAAGCCACGGACCCAGCTCCTTTCCAACGGGCGCTACGCAGTGATGATCACTGCTGCGGGGTCGGGGTACAGCCGCTGGCGGGGCCTCGCAGTCACGCGGTGGCGCGAGGATGCCACCAGCGACGACACCGGCTCCTACATCTTCCTCCGCGACGTCGCGAGCGGCGAGCGGTGGTCGGCGGGTTTCCAGCCGACCGGTCAAGCGCCGGAGAGCTACGACGTCTTCTTCGCTGACGATCATGCAGACTTCATCCGCCGCGACGGGGAAATCATGACACAGCTCGAGGTCGTCGTGTCGTCGGAGGATGACGCCGAAGTGCGCCGTGTCTCGCTCACGAACTTCGGCATGGAGGCGCGTGAAATTGAGGTCACTTCGTACGCAGAGATCGTGCTCGCACCAGCAGCGGCAGACGCAGCCCACCCCGCGTTCTCGAATCTGTTCATCCAAACCGAGATCATCGCGCAGCGCGACACGTTGATTGCCACGCGACGGCGGCGGGCGCCGGAAGACCTCGAGATCTGGCTTGCGCATGTCCTCGCGGTGGAGGGCGACCCTGTCGGCGATCTGCAGTATGAGACCGACCGCGGGCGATTCCTCGGGCGCGGGCGCAACGTTCGCGCTCCCCAAGCGGAGACTGACGCCGGGGAGCTCTCCAATACCGTCGGCTCGGTGCTCGACCCGATCGTCAGTCTTCGGCGCCGAGTCCGCGTCCGCCCCGGCCAGACCGTGCGCCTGGCATTCTCCACGCTTGTCGCGCCGTCGCGAACAGCGGTGCTCGACCTCGCAGACAAGTACCAGGATCTCGCGACGTTCGAGCGGGTCGCCGCCCTCGCCTCTACGCACGCGCAGGTCCAGCTGCAACAGCTCGGGATCGGGCCCGAGGAGGCAAGCCTCTTCCAGGCGCTCGGCGCGTCCCTCCTGTTTGTCGATCGGGATCTCCGCGCCTCCGCCGAGGTAATCGAGCGCCGCGCTGAAGGGGTCGGGGCGCTCTGGGCGCACGGAATCTCGGGAGACCTGCCCATCGTCCTCGTGGAAATCGGCAAGGCCGACGACATCGGCATCGTGCGCCAGTTGCTGCGTGCTCACGAGTACTGGCGGATGAAGAGCCTGGCGGTTGATCTCGTGATTCTGAACGACGGCGCGCCCTCCGATATGCAGGATCTGCAGACCCTGCTCGACACGCTCGTTCAAACGAGCGAGTCGACGCCGCACCCCGAGGGTTCGGAACCCCAGGCGAAGGTGTCCACGCTCCGGGCGGACGCCGTGACGGCCGCGCAGCGCGATGTCCTGGAGAGTGTGGCCCGAGTCGAGCTTTCGAGCGGGCGGGGTACCTTGGCCGAGCAGGTCGAACTGGCTCACCGCGGCGATGCCGCCCCGGTCGCCGTCACGCGCCCGCTCCAGCCAGCAGTGACATCCGGCCCAAAGGCTTCGGAGCCACACCCCGAACTCGAATTCTACAACGGCCTCGGCGGCTTCGATGCCGACGGGCGGGAGTACGTGACCATCCTCCGGGAGGGGCAATGGACGCCGGCGCCATGGATCAACGTGATCGCCAACCCGCACTTCGGATGCCTCGTCTCCGAGGCCGGCGCGGGCTGCACGTGGTCGATCAACAGTCAGGAGAATCTCCTCACCACCTGGTCAAACGATCCGGTGAGCGATCCCCCAAGTGAGATGTTCTACGTTCGCGATGACGACTCCGGGGAATTGTGGAGTCCCACGCCGCTGCCCATTCGCGAGGATAGTGGTGAATACGTTGTGCGACACGGCCACGGCTATACCCGCTTCGCGTACGACGCGCATGGCGTGGCGCTCGAGCTGCTGCAATTCGTGCCCGTGGACGATCCGATCAAGATCTCCCGCCTCACCCTGACGAATCATTCTCCCCGCTCGCGGCGCCTGTCGGTGACGGCGTATCTCGAATGGGTCCTGGGAGGGTCGCGGAGCGCCTCCGCCCCATTTGTGATCACGGAGATGGATTCTGCCACGGGCGCGATGCTCGCGCAGAACTCCTGGAGCCGGGACTTCGGCACCCGGATCGCTTTCGCGGACCTGGGCGGAGCGCAAACCAGCTGGACCGGTGACCGAACGGAATTCCTGGGCCGGAACGGCGCTCCCGACCGCCCAGCCGCGCTCGATCGCGATGAGCCACTGTCGGGACGCAGCGGCGTTGGCTTCGACCCTTGCTCTGCGCTTCAGACGAACATCGAGATCCCCGCCGGAGGGCATGCCACTGTTGTCTTCTTCCTCGGTCAGTGCGAGACCCGCGAGCAGGCGCGGGTGCTGATTCAACGATATCGGTCTGACGACTTGGACTCCCGGCTGAAGGCGGTCACGGATGCGTGGGCAAAGGTGTTGGGAACCATCCAGGTGAAGACTCCCGATCGATCGCTCGACCTCATGTTGAATCATTGGCTCCTCTACCAGACGCTGGCGAGCCGGGTCTGGGCGCGCACGGCGTTCTACCAGGCGAGCGGCGCGTACGGCTTCCGCGACCAACTGCAGGACGTCATGGCGCTCGCGCTCTCGCGGCCGGACCTGACGCGAGCGCAGATCCTGAAGTGCGCGTCGCGCCAATTCGTCGAAGGCGACGTGCAACATTGGTGGCACGAGCCGGTCGGCCGCGGTGTGCGCACCCGCATCTCTGACGATCTCCTTTGGCTGCCCTATGTGGCGAGCCACTATCTCAACGTGACTGGTGACCAGGCGATCCTCGACGAGACCATCCCGTTCCTCGAAGGAGCGGTGCTGGCCGACGGACAGACGGAGTCCCTGTTCGAGCCGCGCATTTCGGCCCAGCAGGGCACGCTCTTCGAGCACTGCGCACGGGCGCTCGACCGTAGCCTCGGCGTTGGAGTCCATGGCCTCCCGTTGATGGGAGCGGGGGACTGGAACGACGGAATGAATCGCGTCGGCGTCGAGGGCAGAGGGGAGAGTGTGTGGCTTGCCTGGTTCCTGCATACTGTCCTCGCTTTGTGGGCTCCGGTTGCGGTCGCTCGCGGCGAGACGAAGCGTGCCGAGGCTTGGGCCGGGCATGCCCGGACGATCAAGGAGGCCGTCGAGCGTGAAGCTTGGGACGGAAACTGGTACCGTCGCGCGTATTTCGACGACGGCACGCCCCTCGGTTCAGCCGGCAGCGACGCCTGCGCCATCGACTCGATCGCGCAATCGTGGAGCGTCATGTCGGGCGCCGGCGATCCCGATCGCGCTCGGCGCGCCATGACATCCGTTGACCAGCACCTTGTGCGGCAGAGGGATGATGTCATCCTTCTGCTGACGCCCCCCTTCGACCAAACCGCGCTCGAACCCGGCTACATCAAAGGATATGTGCCTGGCATACGCGAAAACGGAGGGCAGTACACACACGCGGCCGCGTGGACCGTCTTGGCGTTCGCCGCGCTCGGTGACGGCGACAAGGCCGCCGAGCTCTTCGCAATGCTCAATCCGATTACACACGCGGCGACTCCGCATGGCGTCCAGAAATACCGTGTCGAACCTTATGTCGTCGTGGGCGACATCTACTCCGAGGCGCCTCACGCCGGCCGCGGCGGGTGGAGCTGGTACACAGGATCGGCGGGCTGGCTGTACCGCGCTGGCATCGAATGGCTTCTCGGCGTGCGACTGGAGGGAACTCGACTCGTGGTCAACCCGTGCATTCCCGCAGGATGGCCGGGGTTCAAGGTGACGTTTCGATACGGATCAGCGCAGTACGACGTCGCCGTCGAGAACCCGTTCGGAGTCTGCCGAGGAGTGACGGTACTCGAGCTAGACGGCGTAGCGCTCGACGACCGCACGGGCATTCCGCTCGCCGACGATCGGAAGATCCATCGAGTTCGGGCCGTGCTGGGGAACGAGGGAGCGCAGGCGTTGGTGGCGGCGCCGTGACCCTTCCCGCGCACGTACCGGGAAGTGGCGACGATCCGAGCATCCGCGCCGTGGTCGCGAAAGCGATCGAACTGGTGGCGGAC
>JBGTEZ010000352.1:0-3389 GCA_041747535.1 Gemmatimonadaceae bacterium | reverse complement strand
CGCACGCACGGTGCGACGGTGTTCTACGGGTCGCCCTTTCACCTTGCGCTCTTGGCGGCGGAGGACTCGGCGCGCGCGTGGCCGGCGTTGCGTCTCGCCGTCGCCACTGCGTTTGCGTTGCCCGAAGCGACGGCGGCCGCTTTCCAGCGGCGCTATGGCATCTGGCCGGCACAGGGCTTCGGGATCATCGAGGCCGGGCTACCGCTGCTCAACACCGACGCGGCGCACTCGAAACCGAAAAGCGTCGGGCGGCCGGACGATTGCGCGGTACGTTTCTGCGACGAGGGCGGCAAGGAGGTCGCGCCGGGCGAGATCGGCGAGCTGTGGCTCCGCGCGCCCGGCATGTTCGACGCGTATCTCGCGCCATGGTGCGAGCGCGCGGCAGCCACGGACGACGGGTGGTTTGCCACCGGCGACCTCGCTTGTCAGGACGAGGACGACTACGTCTTCCTGCGCGGGCGCCGCAAGTCGGTGATCAACTTCGGCGGGATCAAGTTCTTTCCGGAGGAGGTCGAGGCGGTGCTCGACGCGCATCCCGATGTGCGCGAGAGCCGGGTGAGCGGTCTGCCGCACGAACGCTGGGGCGCCGTCGCGGTGGCCGAATTCGTCGCGCACGACGTCGCAAGACCGCCGACGGCGGCTGTGCTCGGCCAACACTGCCGCGAACGACTCGCCGGCTACAAGGTGCCGGCGCGATTCCGCCTGGTTGCGGCGCTGCCGCGCACGCCGAGCGGGAAGCTGCAGCGATGAAGCGTGCGAAGGCCTGGGTCTGGAAGGCTGGCTTCGTTCCTGTTCGAGAAATTAATCAGCGCGGCCCGGAGGCCAGCCCGCTAGAGCGAATTCAGGAACTCGAGCACCTGGCGCTGTTGTTCGTCCGTCAGCGCGTTATAGCTACCTGTAACCGGAGTGGCCTGACCTCCGTGGCGCTGAATCGCTTCCTGCTTCGTGAAGGACAGTCCGTCGTGCATCAGCCGATTACGCGTCCTCAGTGCCCACAGCGGCGCCGTGCGTATCAGGTTGGTGGTCGCGGCGTATTCCGGCGTGGGCAACACGGGAATGCCGTCGCCCGTGCCGACGTCATGCAACAGAAAATCACTGTACGGATGAATGATCTTGTTGCCGAGCGCGTCCGGCACCGTGAACACGTCACCATTGATTCGCGTACCCGGACGCGCAGTGTGCAAAATCGAGACGTGACACGAAACGCAGCCCACCTGATTGAAGAACCCTTCCCCCGCCTGAACGTCGGCAGTGATCGGTCCGCGCGACGGCGCTTTGGTGGACCTCATGAAATTCGCGAACGCGACGACGTCCACACCGTCATCCTCGGGATCCTCCACGGGGTCGAAGGGCGAGCCAAACCCGACAAAGCGCCCGCTCGAAGTGTTTTCGTCCGGAAAGAGCGGACTGGTGATGCCCATCTCGTTGAGATACGCATCGGCAGAGAATGACTCGAGGCTGGCGTGCTGGCTCTTCCAGCCGAAGCGACCGATGCGAGCCTCATTCCCGGCCTCGAGCACCGGCACCATCACGGCCGTTCCGCGCAACTCAGCAGGCTGAGCATCCCGGATTGCCGTCAGGGTTTCGTTTGCGACGCATTCGATGAACCCCGCGCCCACAAGAGTGGGCGAGATGCGGAAGGTGCGGACGTCGTCTTCGAACGAAACATGCTCGACGATGTCTGGATGCGTTGCGCGGGAATGAACGAGCGAGCCACCGAGCGATTCGAAGAAACCTCCCGACACTTCGAGACGACCGGTGCGATGCTCGGCGATCTGGCTCGCACCGCCAGTGACGACGTTCTGATGGCATTCCCTACAACTCTGCGCGTTGTACGTCGGGCCGAGCCCGTCGGCCGTCGTTTCGACTTCTTCGAAGATGAAGCGGTTGTCGTTGAAGGACCGCAATGGCACGACGTTGTCTTCGTCGAGCGTATCGAAGGCAGGTCCCTGTGGACTGAAGCCGTTGGTGAGGTTGTCGAAACCTGTAGGGGCTTCGGTGTAGCGCTCGCGGCTCAGGTCTCCTCCACCTTCATCCTGAGTGCGGCCCGAATGTTGGAATTGTTCGCTTCGGTTGTCGGCCGAATGTGCGAGACCGGCAACAAAGGTCAGCGCGACCGTAGCCGCGAGAAATGCTGTTCTCGTGCATGCTTTCATCGCGTATCTCCGATTCCGATAACGTTGAATCTCCTCTCCCCGCACGTGCGGGGAGCCGGCCATGGACGAAATCAGGTTCGCCTGCGAAGGATAAGATATTCAACGCGGTGCCTCACCCGCTGATCAAACTCAAACTCGGCTCCCGGGCCGTTGTTCGGCGTCGTCTCGTCTGGTATGGATACAAGCATACCGCATTGACTCGCAATGTCGTGTGACGGTAGTTCCCGATATGTGGGTTCTGTCACAAAAGCACGCCGGATCGGTTACCGATTGAACATCGAGCCTACCAAGGAGATGGGCATCGTCACCGTTGGATTCTTACGCAGTCGATGTTGTACATAGATCAGTTCGCCAACTTTGGGAGACCTTTTCCCTTACGGAGCAGGTTTCCTTGAGGGAAATGCAATCAAATACCATCACCTCACCGCCACCCTCTATTCTGTGGGAGAGTAGTAAAGCGCTTCTTCCGAAGGGGGAGGGAAGTCTGGGAGATACCTGAAAGTTCACGGACAACGGCTGGTTCGCCACCGGCGATCTCGCGAGTCAGGACGAGGACGGCCACGTCTTCCTGCGCGGGCGCCGCAAGTCGGTGAATGCCGTCTTGCGGGCTTATATGGAAACCCGGCGCGACCACAAACACGAGCCCAGCGATCCGTAGAGCATGGGCCCGTGGACCTCTCCCGAATGACGACGCGAAGAGCGCGCCGCCGCTGCCCGTCAAGTTTGGCCTGCGAGCCGTTAGTTAAAGCTCGCTTTTACTTTCACCTCCACGCGGTGTGACGCCATGCGGCGGATCGCGCGATCGAGTCGCCCGGCGCTTCCGATCTCGACGATGAATGCTGGCGAGCGCTGGGCCGCGGTCCGATAGGGTGTTGGCCGCCAGGGTAACGAGGTGCTCGCCCGTTGTCAGCACTGGCTGTGTGTCTCCGCTCGTCAATAATGATATTATCTTGTCCAAATCAAGCGGGGGCTCGCGGGGGCGCCCCAGCCATGGAACCACTAGGAAGGAGAGATTGGCTATGCGGTACCCATCCCTCAGCCCTTCGTTCGACGCCGGCGCGGGGGTTGTCTTCGAGGCCTTGGCCGCCAGCGTAGCGGTCGGCTCGCGCTCTGATCGGCGGGCGGTTTTTCCGCGCTACGCCGGCTATTACGCTTGGCTGTCTCGTCTATCCCGGCGGCTGCGGGGCAGTTGCAACCGGGAGCGGCGCTCGCTCGCCGCCATCGCCCTGCTCC
>JBGTEZ010000351.1:0-11507 GCA_041747535.1 Gemmatimonadaceae bacterium | reverse complement strand
CGCGGGGGGATGACCAGCCACGCCGCCGTCGTCGCGCGCGGAATGGGAAAATGCGCCATCGTCGGCTGTAAGGAGATCCACGTCGACCTGGAGCACAAATCCTTCAGCGTCGACGGAACCGTGATCACTGAAGGTGACTGGCTCACGCTCGACGGCGCGACCGGGCGCGTCTTCCTTGGAGATCTATCAACCGTTCCGAGCGAGGTGGTTCGCGTGACGAACGGCAGCCTTGCTGCTTCCCAGGCCCCGCTCTACCAGTCGTACTCCGAGCTGCTCGCTTGGGCGGATGAAGCGCGCACGCTGAGAGTGCGCGCTAACGCGGATACCCCACGCGATGCGCGAGCCGCGCGTGGCTTCGGTGCCGAGGGAATCGGGCTCTGCCGGACCGAGCACATGTTCTTCGAGGGCGATCGCATCACGGCAATGCGCGAGATGATCGTCGCGCGCGAAGAAGGAGGCCGCAGGCGAGCGCTCGCCAAGCTGTTGCCGATGCAGCGCGCCGACTTCGAGGGAATCTTCGAGGCAATGGATGGATTCCCGGTGACCATCCGGCTGCTGGATCCTCCGCTTCACGAGTTCCTTCCGCACGGCGGGGAGGAGAGCAAGCTCCTCGCGCGCACGCTCGGTCTGCCCCGCGCGGACCTGAACCGGATCATCGAGTCGCTTCGCGAGACGAACCCGATGCTCGGCCACAGAGGGTGTCGCCTCGGCATCACCTACCCCGAGATCACCGAGATGCAGGGCCGCGCCATCTTCGAGGCGGCAGTGCGGGCGATGCGGCGCGGCATCAATGTCCAGCCCGAGATCATGGTTCCGCTCGTATCGACGCTCAGGGAGTTCGAGCACCAGCGCGCGCTACTGGATGAAGTCGCGCAGCGGGTGCTGGGGGGAATGGGTGAGAAGGTCCCATATCTCATCGGCACCATGATCGAGCTGCCGCGCGCGGCGCTCACGGCCGGGAAGATCGCGGAGAAGGCCGAGTTTTTCTCTTTTGGAACGAATGACCTGACCCAGACCACGTTTGGCCTGAGCCGGGATGATGCGGGGCGGTTCCTTCCGTCTTACATTGATCGAGGTATTTTCCCCGACGACCCATTCCAGATTCTTGACACCGAAGGGGTGGGTCGTCTCGTAAGGCTTGCGGTCGAGGAAGGCCGTCAGGTGCGGCCAAAGATCAAGCTCGGCATTTGCGGCGAGCATGGCGGCGAAGCCCGCTCGATCGCGTTCTGTCACTCACTCGGTCTCGACTATGTCTCCTGTTCACCGTTCAGACTTCCGATCGCCCGCCTAGCAGCCGCACATGCCGCTCTCCAAGCGTAAGCCGAATCAGGCCCGGCGGCTCGAGCTGATGCCGGCGCCATCGCTACCGATGGCGCGGATTCAGCACGCGCGGCCACTGCGGATAGCGCTGGTGACGGAGTACTACTACCCACACCTCGGCGGCATTTGCGAGCACGTTCATTTCTTCGCGCGTGAGGCCCGGAGATACGGGCACCAGGTCGACATCATCACCTCGAACATCCCGGGCGCCCGGCCCGAGCCACATGTCATCCGCATCGGCACCAGCCAGTCGGTCTACGCGAATGGATCGCAGGCCCGGTTCACATGGGGCCTGGAGCTGCGGAAGGATCTGCGGCGGGTATTGAGCCTGGGGCAGTACGACATCGTGCACGTGCATTCTCCGCTGAGTCCCGTCCTGCCGGTGCTGGCGATCGAAGAAGCGAACTGCCCCGTGGTCGGGACATTTCACACCTACTTCGACCGCTCGTTCGCCTACACCTTCGGCAAGCGATACTTCCAGAAGAAGCTCGATTCGCTGCAGGCCGCGATTGCCGTCTCGCACTCGACCACGATCGCGCTCAACCGGTACTTCGAAGCGAACTGGACGATCGTTCCCAACGGAATCGACACCGACGTGTTCAACCCGCACGTCCCCCGCCCCGCCGCCGTTCGCCCCGATGTTCCGGTGATCCTGTTCCTCGGCAGGTTCGACCCACGCAACGGACTGACAACGCTCATCGAGTCATTCCAGAAGGTGCGCGGCAAACAGCGCGAGGCACAGCTCGTGGTCGTCGGTGATGGACCGCTCCGCAATCATTACTACCGCGCGGCAGGGGGAGATCCGGACATCACGTTCGTCGGCTCGGTCCTCCGTGACCGCCCCGGGTATTACGCGCACAGCGCGATGTACGCCTGCCCTACCACGAAAGCTTCGTTTGGAATCACGCTGCTGGAATCGATGGCCTGCGAGACGCCGGTGGTGTGCTCCGACATCTACGGCTTCCGCGACGTCGTCAAGCATGAGCGCGAAGCGCTGATGGTCCACTGCGGAGACACCAATGCCCTCGCTGACGCGCTCGTCAGGCTGCTCGACGACGAGACGCTACGCGCGCGACTTGGGAAGCGCGGCAGGCACGAGGCGCTGCAGTACTCGTGGTCCAACGTCACCGAAGCGGTGCTCGACATCTATACCGCGGTGCTCGGGCGGCGCGAATGATCGGCTACGCGGCCCTCGGAGCATCCGTGATTGGCGGCGCGGTGCACGGAGCGTTTCATCGGAACAGTCCGCTGTTCGGCCGCGCGCTCAGCCACATCGAGAGCGATCACAAGGTGGTGGCGCTGACGTTCGACGACGGCCCCAATCCGGATGCGACGCCACTCATTCTCGATACGCTGGCCGAGAAGGGCGTTCGGGCTACGTTCTTCGTGCTCGGAAGTCACGCCGAGAGATGGCCGGATCTGGTGCGGCGCATCGCGCACGATGGACATCAGCTTGGCAATCATGGGTACTTTCACCGCAAGCTCCAGTTCAGAAGTCCTTTTTATGTTGCGCGCGATATCAGGCTGGGAATCCGGGCGATCAGGAGAGCGGGCGCCCCTGCCCCACGCCATTTCCGTGCGCCACACGGCTTTCGCAGCCCGTGGACGACTCCGATCGCGAGGTCGTACGGCGAGCGCACGGTCGGCTGGTCGCTGGGAGTGTGGGACAGTGACCGCCCTGGCGTGGACGAAATCGTGCGTCGCACCCTCGAGGGAGTGAACCCCGGATCGATCGTTCTCCTCCACGACGGAGACGGATACAATCCGGACGGCGATCGGCTGCAAACAGCGGCCGCCCTTCCGAAAATCATCGACGGGCTAAAAGCAAACGGATACGAGTTCGCAGCGCTGCCGATCTGATGAGTCCGGCTGTTAAAAAGGGGATGCGGTGGGCCCTCACCGCAGTAATCCTGGTGTTCCTCGTCATGTTCGCCCGCACGATCGATTGGTCTGCCGCATGGAGCTCGATGCGGCATGCATCGCTCCCCCTGCTCGCGGCCGCGATCTTCGTGAACTTCCTCTCGGTCGCGGTGAAAGGCGTGAGGTGGTGGCTCTTTCTCCGCCCCATCGGAATTACGTCGCTGCCGCTGGCGATGCGCGCGACGATCGCGGGAGCGGGTCTCAACAACGTTCTCGTGGCCAGCGGAGGGGACGCGGCGCGCGTGGTGTTCGTCTCACGGGTGAGCGGAGTCCCCAGCTCCACCGTTCTCGCCTCGCTAGCCCTCGAGAAGCTGTTCGACCCGATCGGGTTCGTGGTCTTCCTCGTCGTCGGCGTGCTGGTGTTCGACCTTCCCGCCCAGTTCGAGGCATGGAAGATTCCGGCTGTCGCCCTGCTGGTGGCGATAATCGCGCTGCTCGCATTCTTCGTTTACGCGACGCGCAACTCCAAGCCCGGCGACTCAACAGCGCGGCCGCAGCGGACCGTCGGCGCATGGGCGAAAGTGAAGGCTTATCTCGTCAGCTTCGCCGCTACGGCCGGCCATCTCGCGACCGGGCCGCGTTTTGTCGGCGCGTTGATCCTGTCGCTGGCGGGATGGGCCCTGCAGCTCGCGACATTTGCGTTCGCGGCGGCGGCTGCGCACGTGTCGATTCCGCTCGCCGGCAGTCTAGCCGGTCTCCTCGCCATCAACGTCGGCCTGATACTGCGCGCGACGCCGGGGAACGTGGGATTCTTCCAGGTCGCGTACGCGATGATGGCGGAACAGTTCGGCGTCGGGCGAGACGACGCGATCGCCGTCTCACTCCTCATCCAGACGCTCCAGATCCTCCCGCTCACACTGCTCGGAGTCATGCTCGCGCCCGAGTTCATCTTCAAGCGGGGCCGCAAGGATCCTGAAACGGAGGCGGTCGCTCAGGAGCTCGGAAGAACCTAGCGGCTTGCGACCTTCGCGGCGCGCGCACCGCGCAGGAACGCGGCGAAGACGGCCGGATCCCGGATGAGACCGCTCAGAGTCCCGCGCACTTCCCCGCTCGGATCGACGACTGCGTACAACGGCAGCGCGACCGTCCCGAACTGTTTTTCCTGGAAAGCCTGCTGGCGCTCGTAGATCTCTCCTTCACCGTCGGTGTAGAGACGCGAGAGAACGAACTGCCTCAGCTCCGCATCTACCGCGGGGTGAGTGAAGACGTTGGCTTCCATCCACCGGCAGTTAGTGCACGTGTAACCGGTGAAATCGAGGAACACCAGCTTGCCGCTCTCACGCGCGGTGGCGAGCGCGGCGGGATGATCATTGATCACCCACCTGGTCTTGGATCCGGCGCTCGCCCGCGTCGCGGGAACGGACGCCTCGACGACAGGAGGAAGAAATGCTTCGATCTGCGTCAACTGCCGGCCGTTTACTCCAGAGACGAGCCAGCCGGCGAGGACCAGCGCAAGGAGCATGGGTGCGACGCCCGCAGCGAACGAGCGCGGTCCGCGCAGGGCCGGTATGACGCCGCGGGCGAGATAGACCGCGCCGGCGACTGCGAGCAGTGCCCACGAGAAGAGGACGACGTCGCGCGTGAGAATGCCCCAGTGACTGACCATGTCGGCGTTCGACGCGAACTTCACCGCCGCTCCGACCTCGAGCAGGCCGATCAGTACCCGCACCGTTCGCATCCACTCACCCGATCTCGGCAGACGCGCGACGTAGCGGGGTGCGAGCGCAAGCAGAAAGAACGGCAGCGCGAATGCCGCCGAATACGCGAGCATTCCAACGACCGGCGACGCCCACGACCCGCGTGACGCGAGAACGAGCAGCGTTCCGACGAACGGCGCAGTGCACGTCACCGAAGTGAGCGTGAAGGTTGCTCCCATGAGAAGCGCACCGAAGGAGCCGGGGCCTGATGACCCGCGCTGGGCGCGGCTGAGAATCGGCGACGGTATCGAAAGGTCGAGCCAGCCAAAGAGATTGGCGGCGAACACCAGAAAGAGCGCCGCGAAAATCAGATTCACCGATGGGTTGGCGGCAAAGCGATTCAATCCTGCGGCGCCAAAGATCCCGGCGAGCGTGAGGCCGAGCGCGGTGAACGTCGCAATGATGCCAAGCGCGAAGAGGAGCGCGGTCCGGACGCCGCGCGAGCGACTAGCCGACTCACCCGAGAAGTACGCGATGGTGATCGGCACCATTGGAAAGACGCACGGTGTGAACAGCGACAGGAACCCGGTGCTCACGGCAAGACCGATGAAGCCGGCGCTCAACGGCCGCCTCCCCCCGTGATGCGGAGAGACACCGCCACTTTGTCGGTGCGCGGCGGGAGGCACAGCGTCTCGCTGCACGCCTGGTAGCGCGCCCCGAGCTCGAGCTCCCGTTTTCCGGTAATCGATCCGCGGGGAACGCCGAGGGAAACCACGAACCTCGGCTTGCCGCGGTACAGCTCGGTCTCGATGCCGAAGTTGGGATCGAACTTGGTCACTGGCTTGGGAGCCTTGATCGCACCGCGGATGCCTACATCGGCCCCGCCCGCGAGCTGAATGCGCAGGGGGATCGGACCGCCCGGCTTCTGTGTCAGCGAGTAGATATACCACCCCTCGGCGATCTCGGCCTGCAGCACGACGTCGACTGACTGGCCTGAGGCGACGGTTCGCGTGGCGGCGCTCCCAACGAGGCCCCAGTGCACGGGCTTCAGGGGCGGCGCGCTATTGGCGCCAAGCAGCGGGATCAGGAGAAGTGCGATAAGCGGTCTCATTCGTGCCTCAATATACACCGCAGCCTTGGATACTCCCTGTGACGGGTGTGACGGTCGCGCACCTCTTTTCTCGACATTGGGGCGCCCGCCTAGCTCATCCGCTGTGGTTTGGGATTTGCGTTGTAGACCGGCAACCTCTCGAGGAAACGTGTGGAGCTTCATACCGAAACCAAGGCGAGCGAGCCCAAGACGGGTTACCGGAAATACTCCGATAACTGGGGGCGGACCTGGGAAGTCTGGATGGTCCATCCGTCGTCCATCGAGAGGCGCGGCATCGAGCGTCGAACCCATGTCGAAAACGCGGTCTACCTGATCGAGCAACGACTCGTGGGCGAAAGACGCAAGGTCGTCGGGACTCGGGTCGCTATCGCGTCGGAGTACAGCAACGGGTGGCTGTGCTTTACGCGAGACGGCGAGCGACGTCGCCTGGCTCCCATTCCGACCAACTGGCTTTCCGCGAACGAGAATCAGCTCGCCGAGTGGTGCCGCGCGGCCAGGCGAGTGGTGAGATGCGGGCCGACATGGGATCCGGCTGACTGATCCGCCAGTTTCGTCCCGAATGAAAAACCGGCGCCCTCGAGGCGCCATTTTTTTTGCTGATCCGATTTATTCAAATTCAAGTGAGTACGGCAGACGCACGGCGTAACGCCGAAAACAGCGTTCCGGCGTAGGTGTCAAACGGGGTTACCGCGGAACGTCCATCCGATTTATCGCGGATGCGGAGAACATCCTTGACCAGCTGCGCGAAATCCACGTCGCACATGGTTCCACGAAAGCGACCGAGTCGTTTTGCCGTCTCCAGCTCCCTCTCCTGAAGCTCCTCCGTCTGGCGAACGACGGTCACGCGACCGCCCCGATCTTTCGCTCCGAGAATGGGACTGGATTCTTGAGCCACTCCATTGCCTCGCGGGGATGCTTGAAAGCCCTCACGACAACCGTTGCGGAATCTGAGAGCGTCTCCATCATCCTGGCCATTCCGTAATCGCAGGGCGCGGCGGCGACGAGCGCGAGACTCCCCGGATTGATGCAGTCTGCCCTCCGTTCGAGTACGCCGAGAACATTCCGCACGTAATCGGGAGTAACGGGATCTCCATGATTCTCGCGAGCGGAGATGAAATTCATTCCACGGCGGTAATCGGGGTGCTCGATAATGTGCTCGATTACGTCGTACCAATCCTGGACGGACGGCGCGTCTTTCCAGTTGATCGAAACCAGGTTCCTCTTCGGGTAGACCTTGAAGCTTCTTGCGCGCAATTGAGCCTCCGTTCGGTCGCGTACGGACCTATGTAAGCAGGTACGTGTCCAGAAAAAAGTTAGCCCCTTCTCACAGCGATATCGGGCGGATACCTGACGCATTAAGCGCTTTCCCGATAGTCGCGGCCCGGCGACGCCGGCGCGTACTGTACCGTCCCAACATTCCCGGCGGTTGGGGCGGCAAATGTCGCGTTGCGCGAGCGTTGCTGCCACGTCTTTTCCCGGGCGTATCTGACAACAGATCGTCCGCACCCAACGATTACCAGGGAGAGACTTATGAACGTGAAGAGATCCATTCAGTACTTTGCCGTGTGCGTGATCGGCTCGCTCGCGGTTGTTGGCGCGGCCCAGGCGCAAAATGCGCAGGTGCGCCAGGGTTTCTGGATCAGCGGCGGGCTCGGTTATGGCGTGCTCGGCTGCGAGAATTGCACCGATTACGAGGGCGGCGTGAGCGGCGGCCTGTCTTTGGGCGGCACCATTTCCCCACGTTTTCTGCTCGGTGCGGGAACGTCGGGCTGGACCAAATCAGAAGCCGGCGAAACGCTGACCGTCGGGTTGCTTGATGCGCGCGTCCGGTTTTACCCAACCACGAGGGGTGGTTTCTTCCTCACCGGTGGGCTGGGCATCGGCTCCGTGAAAGGCACCGTCGCCGGATTCGGAAGCCAAACCGAGACCGGTGTCGGGGTGATCCTGGGCCTGGGCTACGACATGCGCGTGTCGCGCAACGCGAGCATTACCCCGTACTGGAACGGCTTCGCGATGCGGAACGACAACATCGACGCCAACGTCGGACAGCTCGGACTCGCCGTAACGCTCCACTAGGAGCGGCTCCAGGTTATTGGAAAAGACCCGTGCGGTGCGCGGGTCTTTTCGCATCACTGGTGGGTTCGGCCGAAAAAGAGCCGCACCACGTAATCCCGACGTGGATGAGACTCGCGGACGAGCAGTAAGGAAGCCCCCTACAAAGAACAATCATTACGCTGACAGCAGGTGAGTCGCGCTTCGACAATCTTCCGATATAGGCACCATCTGCTCTAGCCGAAACGCGAGTCATGGGGGAGAAATGTACAAGGTCATAATGGCGCCCACAGACGGATCCGAGACGGAGCAGGCGGCGATCGCATTGGCGACCCGTTTGGCGCAAAGGCTTGGCGCGGAGCTCCGGCTCGTTCGAGTGGACACTCCGAAAATGATGATTGAGCCGCTCGCGGGCGCGGCCGTTTTTCCGGAGACCGAAAAGGCATTGGCAGACGCGCTGCTTGCACGGCTCCGCGACCTCGAGGCACTTGGAACCGAGTGTCGCAGGTTGGGCGAGATACGCGTCATCACAGCGCTCGAGGACGGAGTCGCTGCGCCGACGCTCAAGGAGTACGCCCAGCGCTTCAACGTTGATTTGATAGTAATGGCGAGTCACGCGCGGGGAGGAATAGCCAGACTCACACTTGGCAGCGTTACTGACTACCTCATTCGGAACACTGGTGTGCCGGTGTTTGTCGTCAAGCCATCGCTTGCGCTTACGACTGGCAGGTTCGGAGAAAGCGTCGACCGGATAGTGGTTCCCCTCGATGGCTCCGGCCTCGCCGAGGAAATCCTTCCTCAAGTAGTTCTACTCGCGTCAGGACTGAAGGCTACCGTCAGTCTTCTCCAGGTTCTTACCCCGGCCACCTACTCCCAGAAACAGATCATGCAGCCAGGCTTGCCGTGGTGGGACGCTGACATTGCCGCCGCCAATGCATACCTGGACGGGGTAGCGGCGCGCTTCAGCGAGGAAGGAATCACCGTGAGCAGGGATGTCGTGTTGAGTGAGAATGTAGCGGTTGCGATTCTCGATTACGCCGCCAGAGCCCGGGCTGACCTGATCGCAATCGCGACCAGAGGGACTGGCGGTTTGGGGAGGCTGGTATTCGGCAGTGTCGCCGACGAGGTTACCAGAAAAGCGACGACCTCAATCCTCGTTTTCCACCCGCGAACGATCGTGACCGAGTCAAGCAGCAGAGATCCAGCAGCTGCGGCGAGCTAATCCACCGCATGATGATGCCGACCAACGAAGAAGAACATCCAGAAAACACAGTCTCGGGGCAGCATGAAGACCCGTCGCTGACCAACCGATATCCATGACCGGCAGATCGTCCTCACCAGATCATAGGGGGGATATGGTCGTGGGTCCTGGTCCGCGCTCTTCTGGGAATAGTCCCCGCACTGGTAGCCCCTATGCGCGACCGCGTCGCCGGCGCTATCCGGGAAAAGCAAACGCCGCCTCGATCGAGACGCCGCGACCTTTCGTGATAGGGTACCGTAAGCCTCATGTCGCGGCGGCGGTACTCGTGGCGTCGCGTTTGGTGTGTATGATTCAGGCGCATGAGACCCAACGAACTCACTCTGCGCAGCCTGATTCTAGGCGTGCTCCTCACGACGGTGTTCACGGCGGCTAACGTTTACCTGGGTCTCAAGGTCGGGCTCACCTTCGCCTCGTCGATCCCCGCGGCGGTGATCTCGATGGCGATTCTGAGCGCGTTCAAGGACTCGTCGATCCTCGAGAACAACATCGTCCAGACCGTCGCCTCCGCTGCCGGCACACTCTCGGCGATCATCTTCGTTCTGCCCGGACTCGTGATCGTCGGCTGGTGGACGGGATTCCCCTTCTGGCAATCGTTCCTGATCTGCGTGAGCGGCGGCGTGCTCGGTGTCGTATTCACGATTCCGCTTCGACGCGCGCTGGTTACGAACTCGGACCTTCCCTATCCCGAAGGCGTCGCGGCCGCCGAGGTGTTGAAGGTAGGATCGGGGACCCGCGGCGAGACGAAGGACGAGACGGGCGAAGCGAGAGAAGGGCTCAGGGCCGTCGTCATCGGATCCCTAGCCTCGGCCGGCCTCGCTATCGTCACGGCGACACGCATCGCCGCCGCTGAGCTGAACGGCTTCTTCCGCATTGGAGAGACCGCGTCAACCGGCTATAACTTCGCGTGGTCGCTCGCGCTGCTCGGCGCCGGTCATCTTGTCGGACTGTCCGTGGGAATGGCGATGCTGGTGGGTCAGGTGATCTCGTGGGTGATCGCGGTACCCGTGCTGACGTCGATGCAGCCTGCCGGTATCGGTGAGACACTGGCCGCGCACACGACCGCGATCTGGCGCACCCAGGTTCGATTCATCGGCGCCGGCACGATCGCGGTCGCGGCGGTCTATACGCTGATCAGGCTGGCAAAGCCTGTGATGGGCGGACTCGCCAGCACGCTCGCCGCTTCGCGGGCGGTGGCTACGGCGGATGAGACTGACCGCGATATCCCGCCGGCGTGGATTTACGCGCTGACGGCCGCTTGCCTGGTGATCTCCGGGTGGCTGGCGTACACCTTCGCGAAATCGACGGTGCTCGCGCCAAGCGCCGTGAGTCTGACGTCGATCGCGGTTCCGTTCGTGCTGATCGTCGGCTTCGTCATCGCCGGTGTTTCCGGGTACATGGCGGGCCTCATCGGAGCGTCGAACAGCCCGATCTCGGGCATCGGTATTCTGTCGATTGTGATCTGCGCATCGCTCATCATGCTCGCCGTAACGCCGACCGCGGACTCACGCCAGGCGCTCGTGGCATTTGCGCTGTTCGTCACGGCGATCGTTTTTGCATGCGCGACGATCTCGAACGACAACCTGCAGGATCTCAAGACCGGGCAGCTCGTAGGCGCATCGCCGATGCGGCAGCAGATCGCGCTCATCGTTGGCGTCGCGGCGGGCGCGGCGGTAATTCCGTTCGTGCTCAACCTCCTGGCCAAGGCGTACGGGTTCGCCGGAGCCCCGAATGTGGACGTGGTCGCGGCGAATCCGTTGCCCGCGCCCCAAGCGACGCTCATCTCCGCGCTCGCACAGGGTGTGATCGGCGGCAGCCTCGAATGGAAGATGCTCGGAATCGGCGCGGCGATTGGCGTCGGACTTGTTGTACTCGATGCGGCCCTCGGCGCGATGAAGAAGCTCCGAATCCCACCTCTGGCCGTGGGTATCGGCATATATCTCCCCATGTCGGCGACGTTCGCGGTGATCGTCGGTGCGGTGATGTCCCACTGGTACGACCGGCGCAGTCGCTCGATGCCGAACCCCGGCCGCGCACAACGATTGGGAACCCTCGTGGCGTCGGGGTTGATTGTCGGGGAGAGCATCTGGGGGGTTGTCACCGCCGGACTTATCGTCGGCCTCTCGAAGGACGCGCCGATTGCGCTCGTGGCCGAGGATTTTGCGCTCGCGCCGTGGCTTGGGGTGCTCGGCTTCGTCGGGGCGATTGT